>JAGAYQ010000352.1 GCA_017940445.1 Pyramidobacter sp.
CCCATGCCCCAGACCCGCGAGCACGTCCTGCTTGCCCGCCAGGTCAACGTCCCCGCGCTGATCGTCTTCATGAACAAGACCGACCTCGTCGATGACCCCGAACTCCTCGACCTCGTCGAAATGGAAGTCCGCGAACTGCTGAGCAAGTACGGCTTCCCCGGCGACGATGTCCCCATCATCCGCGGCTCCGCCCTTCAGGCCCTTGAAAAAGGCACCGGCGCTCGCGATGACGAGTACAGCAAACCCATCTGGGACCTCCTTGACGCGTGCGACAACTACTTCCCCGAGCCCGTCCGCGAAATGGACAAGCCCTTCCTGATGCCCATCGAAGACGTCTTCACCATCACAGGCCGCGGCACCGTCGTGACCGGCCGAGTTGAGCGCGGCGTCATCAAGCCCGGCGACGAAGCCGAGATCGTCGGCATCAAGGACACCCGCAAAGTCGTCATCACCAGCCTTGAAATGTTCCGCAAGATGCTTGACGACGCCGAGGCCGGCGATAACGTCGGCGCCCTGCTCCGCGGCGTCGACAAGAACGAAGTCGAGCGTGGCCAGGTCCTTGCGAAGCCCGGCTCCATCAAGCCCCACAAGAAGTTCAAGGCCGAAGTGTACGTCCTTAAGAAGGAAGAAGGCGGCCGCCACACCCCGTTCTTCAACGGCTACAAGCCCCAGTTCTACATCCGCACCACCGACGTGACCGGCTCCATCAAACTGCCTGAGGGCGTCGAGATGGTCATGCCCGGCGACAACAGCACCTTCGAAGTTGATCTGATCGCGCCCGTCGCGATGAACGAGCAGCTTCGCTTCGCCATCCGCGAAGGCGGCCACACCGTCGGCGCCGGCGTCGTTTCGCAGATCCTTGACTAAGCGGAGGAATCATCGTGTCCAAAAAAATCAGAATCCGCCTCAAGGCGTTTGACCATCGTGTGCTTGATACCTCCGCGGCTCAGATCGCGGAGACCGCTGCCCGCAGCGGCGCCAAGGTCGCCGGTCCCATCCCGCTGCCGACCGAGATCAACAAGTTCTGCATCCTCACCTCGCCTCACGTCAACAAGGACGCCCGCGAGCACTATGAGATGAGAACGCACAAGCGTCTGATCGACATCGTCAATCCGACGCAGAAAACGATGGAAGCATTGATGCAGCTTAATCTTCCCTCTGGTGTTGACATCCAGATCAAGCTCTAAGCGAGCGGGAAGCTCTTAAAGCCATAAAAGCTGAATCTCCCCGGAATGGGGAGCTCTGAGCAAAGGAGAGTGTATTGTAATATGAGTCTTGGTATTCTTGGACAGAAGCTGGGCATGACCCGCGTCTTCAACGAGGCTGGTCAGTCCGTCCCGGTGACTGTCATCGCTGCAGGTCCCTGCCCTGTGGTCGACGTGCGCACCCCTGAAAAGAACGGCTACAGCGCCGTGCTTCTTGGCTTTGGCGAGCGCAAGCCTCACAAGGTCACGAAGCCCATGAAGGGCACGTTCGAGCGCGCGGGCGTTTCACCCTGCCGCTGGCTGCGCGAGTTCCGCATCGAAAACGCTGCCGACTACAAGGTCGGTCAGTCTGTCGATGTCGCCGTCTTTGCCGAGGGCGAAGTCGTGAGCGTTACCGGCACCAGCAAGGGTAAGGGATTCGCGGGCGTCATGAAGCGCTACAACTTCGGCGGCCTTCAGGCCAGCCACGGCGTGTCGGTGTCGCACCGCAAGCCCGCTTCCAGCGGCGCCAGCAGCTACCCCAGCCACGTCTTCAAGGGAAAGACGATGCCCGGACAGATGGGCAATGAGCGCGTCACCATCAAAAATCTCACCATCGTCGCAGTTGACAAGGAGAACAACCTCCTTCTCATCAAGGGCGCGGTTCCCGGCGCCAAAAACGGCCTCGTCCTGGTCCACAAGCAGGGCTAGACTGAAGGAGGATCAACGAAATGCCTGTTATCAAGATGCTGAATATCAGCGGAGAGGTCGTCGGCGAAAAGACCCTCTCTGACGAAGTCTTCGGCGCTCCTGTTCACGTCTCTGCGATGCATCAGGTCGTCGTTGCTCAGCTGGCGAACGCCAGACAGGGCACGGCCAGCGCCAAGATGCGCGGCGAGGTCCGCGGCGGCGGCAAGAAGCCCTGGAAGCAGAAGCACACCGGCCGCGCGCGTGCGGGCAGCAGCCGTTCGCCCCTGTGGGTCGGCGGCGGTGTTGTTCACGGTCCCAAGCCCCGCACTTACAGTCTGAAGGTCAACAAGAAGGTCCGCGCCCTGGCTATGCGCAGCGCTCTTTCGATGAGAGTCGTGGAGCAGTCGCTCTGCGGCGTTGAGAACTTCGGTCTTGAGGCTCCTTCGACGAAGAAGATGAAGAGCTTCATCGATTCGCTCAACGCGAAGAAGGTCCTGATCCTTCTTGACAAGAGAGACGAGAACGTCGTCAGATCTGCCAGCAATATCCCCGGCGCCAAGGTCCTTCACGTCGACAGCATCAACGTGCTTGACCTTGTTCACCACGATCATGTCGTGGCCACGCCCGCGGTTCTTCAGAAACTCGAGGAGGTGTACGCTCGATGAATCTTGTTGCTCATGACATCATCATCCGTCCTGTGGTCACTGAAAAGAGCAGCCGCATGATGGAAATGAACAAGTACACCTTCGAAGTCCATCCTATGGCGAATAAGGTCGAGATCCGCAAAGCCGTCGAGGTCGTCTTCAAGGTCAAAGTGAAAAGCGTTCACACCATCAAGGTGCACTCCAAGCCCAAGCGCATGGGCGCGTTCCTGGGCAAGAGCCGTGCCTGGAAGAAGGCCGTCATCACGCTGGCCGACGGAGAACATATCCAGTTCTTCGAAGGCGCCGGCGCGTAGTGATTGGAGGATAACTGAAAATGGCAATCAAACAATTCAATCCCTACACTGCCAGCAGACGTCACATGACGGTCCTGAGCCGCGAGGACATCACCAAGCAGAAGCCTGAGCGCTCCCTCCTTGCTGGCAGAAAGAAGAGAACCGGCGGCCGCAACAACTACGGCCGCAGAACGATGCGCTTTATCGGCGGCGGTCACGTCCGCCTGCTCCGCATCGTTGACTTCAAGCGCGACAAGATCGGCATCCCCGGCCGCGTTGCGGCGATCGAATACGATCCCAACCGCAGTGCCCGTCTTGCTCTGATCTTCTATGTCGACGGCGAGAAGCGCTACATCATATGCCCCGATCAGCTTCACGTCGGCGACACGATCATGGCCGGCCCCGAGGCTGATATCCGCCCCGGCAACGCCAAGAAGTTCAAGGACATGCCCGACGGCACGCTTGTTCACAACATCGAGCTTGAGCCCGGCCGCGGCGCTAAGCTGGTGCGTTCCGCCGGCGTCAGCGCTCAGCTGATGGCCCGCGAAGGCAAGTTCGCCTTTGTGCGCATGCCCAGCGGAGAGCTTCGCAAGTTCCTGCTCGAGTGCACGGCGACCATCGGTGTTGTCGGCAACGGCGAGCACGAGAACGTCTCGCTCGGCAAGGCCGGCAAGACCCGCTGGCTGGGCCGCAAGGGCCGTATCCGCGCTATGATCCAGAACCCCGTCGATCACCCCATGGGCGGCGGTGAAGGCACGACCAAGTCGCACCATCATCCCTGCTCGCCTTGGGGCACCCCTGCGAAGGGCTATCGTACTCGTAAGCGCAAGCCTTCTGACAAGTTCATCGTCAGACGCCGCTATGCGAAGTAGTAGGGTAAGGAGGACAAACTACTATGGCACGTTCTGCTAAAAAAGGACCCTACGTCGAGGCGAGACTCCTCAAGAGGGTTGAAGAGATGAATGAGAGTGGCAGCAAGAAGGTCATCAAGACCTGGTCTCGCGCTTCCATGATCGTTCCTCCGATGGTTGGTCACACGATCGCGGTCCACAACGGCCGCACGCATGTTCCTGTCTACGTCAGCGAGAACATGATCGGACACAAGCTCGGCGAGTTCGCTCTGACCAGACGCTTCACCGGCCATGCCGGCCAGGAGCGTTCTGTTCCGACGGCGCCCAAGGCCGGTAAGTAAAGGGGGACATTGACGTGCAGGCTTATGCAGTTGCCAAGGCGGTTCGTATTTCGCCTTTCAAAGTTCGTCAGGTGCTGCCTCTGATTCGCGGCAAGAAAGTGGGAGACGCCCTCATGGTGCTCCGCTACACCCCGAAGAAAGCGGCCCGCCTTGTTGAAAAAGTGCTCAAGAGCGCCGTCGCCAATGCTGAGTTCAACTTCGGCATGGATGTCGAGAAGCTCAAAGTCGTAGAGGCCAAGGCCGATCAGGGCCCCAGCATGAAGCGCTTCCGTCCCGTTTCGATGGGCCGCGCTCATGCCTACGTTCATCGTACCAGTCACATCACTGTGACGGTTGCCGAGTAAGGAGGAAAGGACTTATGGGTCAGAAAGTTCATCCGATCGGTTATCGTATCGGTGTGATTCGCGACTGGGAATCCAAGTGGTACGCCAGCGGCAAGAACTACGTGAAGAACCTTCACGAGGACATCAAGCTGCGCAACTGGATCAAGAACCGCTGGGAAGGCGCTGGCATTTCCCGCGTTGAGATCGAGCGCGTCGGCAAAGTCATCCGCTTCACGCTCTGGACGGCTCGCCCCGGTGTCGTCATCGGCAAGCAGGGCGCTGAGCTCACCAAGGTGAAGGACGAGCTTCAGGCTCTTACCGGTTCCCGAGTGATGCTCAACGTTCAGGAGATCAAGAATCCTGACGTTGACGCTCAGCTCGTTGCCGAAGGCATCGCTTCCGCTCTCGAGCGCCGCGTCAGCTTCCGCCGCGCCATGAAGCAGGCGATGTTCCGCACCATGAAGGCCGGCGGTCTTGGCATCAAGATCTCGTGCTCCGGCCGTCTCGGCGGCGCCGAAATTGCCCGCACGGAGTGGTATAATGACGGACGTCTTCCTCTTTCCACTCTGCGCGCTGATGTCGACTACAGCTGCGTCAAGGCTGTGACCATGTACGGCGCGATCGGCGTGAAGTGCTGGATCTACCGTGATGAAAAAGCTCTCAACACTGCGGCTCCCCGTCCCGTGCGCAGCAGAGCGAACAAGCGTGAAGGAGGCCGGGCCTAAATGTTGATGCCGAAGAGAACAAAGTACCGCAAGCCTCATCGCGACTGCCTCAAGGGCGAAGCGAAGGGCGGTACTTACGTGGCTTTTGGTGAGTTTGGCATTCAGGCGCTTGAGTGCGCCTACATCACCGCCCGCCAGATCGAAGCCACCCGTGTTGCCATGAACCGTAAGATGCGCAAGGGCGGCAAGATGTGGATCCGCATCTTCCCCGATGTGCCTTACACGAAGAAGCCCCTTGAAACCCGAATGGGAAAAGGAAAGGGCGCTCCCGAGTTCTGGGTGTCGGCCGTCCGTAAGGGCAGAGTCATGTTCGAGCTTGGCGGGATTCCCCGTGAAGTCGCTGAGGAGGCATTCCGCACGGCTTCTCACAAGCTTCCTATCAAAGTGCGGCTTGTGACCCGCGACAGTTTGGATGGTGAATAGCAATGGACGCCAAGAGTCTGCGTGATTTGAGCGTTGAAGAGCTGATGAACAAGCATGACCAGTTCAAGGAAGAGCTTTTCAACCTGCGCTTCCAGAACGCTGTTGGTCAGCTGAAGAACACCAGCAGAATCAAAGAGGTCAAGAAGACCATCGCGAGAGTCCTTACCATTGTTCACGAAAAGGAACAGGGACTGAACGTGAACGCGCCGAAAGGAGGTAAGGCATAATGGAAGCTAAGACCCCTCATCGTAAGGTGAAAGTCGGGATCGTCGTCAGCGACAAGATGGAGAAGAGCATCTCCGTCAGAGTGACCAGACATGCCATGCACCCCGTTTACGGCAAGCGCATCATCAAGTCCAAGAAGTTCCTTGTGCATGATGCTGAGAATTCCTGCCGCGTTGGCGACAAGGTTCAGTTTGCCGAAACCCGCCCCTTGAGCAAGAACAAGTGCTGGACCCTTGTGAAGATCATTGAGAGAGCCCCCGTCCTGGGCGGATCTGTCGAGGAGGATGCTTAACCGATGATTCAGCTCAATACAGTACTTAATGTTGCTGACAACACTGGCGCCAAGCGCGTCAAGTGCATTCAGGTCCTGGGCGGCAGCCGCCGCCGCTTTGGCTCGCTGGGCGACGTGATCGTCTGCGCTGTGAAGGAAGCCATCCCCAACAGCAACGTCGCCAAGGGCAGTGTCGTCAAGGCCGTTATCGTCCGCGTCAAGAAGGAGCGCCGCCGCATCGACGGTTCCTATGTGCGTTTTGACGACAACGCTGCGGTCCTGATCGACGGCAACGGCGATCCTAAAGGAACCCGTATCTTTGGCCCTGTCGCCCGTGAGCTCCGCGCGAAGAAGTACATGCGCATCATCTCGCTGGCGCCTGAAGTTGTGTAGGAGGCCTGCGTTATGAGCAAAATGCGTTTGAAAAAAGGTGACCGCGTAAGGGTCATCTCCGGAAAGGACAAGGGCAAGGAAGGCAAGATCCTTGTCTCCTTCCCCGCGGAGAATAAAGTGATCGTCGAGGGCGTCAGCGTGGCTTCCCGCCACAGCAAGCCCACTCAGGCCAATCCGCAGGGCGGCATCGTCAAGAAGGAGACGCCCATCTACGCCTCCAAGGTCATGCTTGTCTGCCCCAACACCGGCAAGCCCACCCGCATCGGTCATGCTTTCCTGGAAGACGGCCGCAAGGTCCGCGTGGCCAAAGTCTCCGGCGAAGTTGTCGATCTCGACAAGAAGTAATAGAGGAGGCAAACAATGACCGTACCCGTTCGTGTGCTTGAAAAGTACAAGACCGAAGTCGTTCCTGCGATGCAGGCGCAGTTTTCATACAAGAACCCGATGATGATGCCCAAGATCGTCAAGGTCGTCATCAACATCGGCGTCGGCGATGCCAAGACCGACAGCAAGTTCATCGACGCCGCGGTGTCCGAGCTTGCCACGATCAGCGGCCAGAAGCCGATGATCAAGAAGTCGAAGAAGTCCATCGCCAACTTCAAGCTGCGCGAAGGCACTCCCGTCGGCTGCTGCGTCACGCTGCGCGGCACCCGCATGTGGGAATTCCTCGACCGCCTGATGAACCTGACGCTTGCCCGCATCAAGGACTTCCAGGGCGTTTCCAGAACGTCGTTTGACGGCCGCGGCAATTACAACCTCGGCCTCAAGGAGCAGCTGATCTTCCCCGAGATCAACTACGACAAAGTGATTAAGCTCCGCGGCATGAACATCACCATCGTCACGACTGCCGGAACCGACGAAGAGGCGTTCGTCATGCTCGAGAAGCTCGGCATGCCTTTCGCTCACGCTGAATAGGAGGGGTGGAGATGGCGAGAAAAGCTCTTAAGAACAAAGCGGCTCTGACTCCGAAGTTCTCGACCCGCGGCTACAACAGATGCCCGCTCTGCGGGCGTATGCACGGCTACATGAGAGACTTTGACATGTGCCGCTGCTGCTTCCGCAGCCTTGCCCGCGAAGGCAAGATTCCCGGAATCGTAAAATCGAGCTGGTAGAAATACCAGCTCTCAACTCTTAGAAAGGGGAACTTTCATGTACGTTAACGATCCGATTGCGGATATGCTCACGAGAATTCGCAACGCGAACATGGTCTACCATGAGAGCGTCGATATCCCGATCAGCAAGATGAAGCTCGGGATTGCGAAGATCCTGAAAAGTGAAGGTTACATCCGCAACTACAAGGTCCTCAACGACCCGAAGAAGCCTTGCGGCACCATCAAGGTCTTCATGAACTACGGGCCGAACCGTGAACGCGTCGTTCAGGGCCTTCGCCGCATGAGCAAGCCCGGCCGCCGTATTTATGTTGGCAAGGACAAGCTGCCCCGCGTCATGGGCGGCTTGGGAATCGCCATTGTTTCGACTTCTCAGGGTCTGAAGACTGACGCCGAAGCTCGTCTTCTTGGACTTGGCGGAGAAGTCATCTGCTATGTCTGGTAAGGTGAGGGACCGAACATGTCGAGATTAGGACGCAAACCCATCACTCTCCCCAAGGGAGCCAGCGTGGAAGTCAAGGATCAGCAGATCGTTGTCAAGGGTAAGAACGGCGAGCTGTCCATGCCTCTTTCCAAGAACATCGCCGTTGAAGTGAAGGACGGCGTTGTGCACGTCTCCCGCGCCAACGAAGAGAAGGCCACCAAGGCCGCTCACGGCATGATCCGTGCGATGATCAACAACATGGTCACGGGCGTGACTGAGGGATTCACGAAGACCCTGGAGATCGAGGGCGTCGGTTACCGCGCCGCGATGAAGGGCAAGAACCTCGGTCTTAACCTTGGTTATTCTCACCCGATCGAAGTCGTTCCCCCTCAGGGCATCACCTTTGAGGTCGAGGGCGCGACGAAGATTCACGTCAAAGGCGCCGACAAGCAGGTCGTGGGGCAGATTTCCGCGATCATCCGCGGTTACCGCGGACCTGAGCCTTACAAGGGCAAGGGCATCCACTACCTGGGCGAGCACATCCTGCGCAAGGCCGGCAAGACTGCATCCAAGTAAGACGAGGTGACCTGATATGATTAAATCAAAAAGCAGAAACAGCATGCGTCTCCTTCGTCATGACCGCCTTCGCAAGAGTGTTTCCGGCACGGCGGAGAGACCGAGACTTTCCGTGTTCCGCAGCCTGAAGGAGATCTACGTTCAGGTGATCGACGACACCGTCGGCCACACGCTGTTCTCCGTTTCCACGAAGGAAAAGGCTGTTGCTGACGGCCTTGAGGGCGGCCACTGCACTGTCGCCGCTGCGAAGGTCGTGGGCAAGCTCGTTGCGGAGCGCGCGAAAGAGAAGGGCATCACCGAAGTCGTCTTCGACCGCGGTGGTCATGTGTATCACGGCCGCGTTCAGGCTATCGCCGAGGCTGCCCGTGAAGCCGGCTTGAAGCTCTAAGGAGGAATTTCAATGACCGAAAAACAGTCTGCGAGCGGAAGCGAGCTGAACGAGCGCGTAATTTTCATCAACCGTGTCAGCAAGACGGTCAAGGGCGGAAAGAGATTCCGCTTCAGCATCCTTCTTGCTGTCGGCGATGGTGAAGGCAATGTCGGCATCGGCATGGGCAAGGCTCGTGAAATTTCCGAGGCTGTCCGCAAGGGCATGGAAGACGCGAAAAAGGATATGCTTTTCGTGAAGCGCAACGGCAACACCATCCCGCATCCTGTCCTGGGCCGCTATGGTTCGGCTGCGGTGCTTCTTCGTCCCGCCGTTGACGGTACCGGCGTTATCGCCGGCAGCGTCGTGCGTGCCATTATGGAGCTCGGCGGAATCAAGGACGTTATGACCAAGGTCGTCGGACGCACGTCCAACCCTGTCAACGTTGCCCGCGCCACTCTGGCTGCCGTCGCTGCTCTGCGCACGCATGACGAGATCATGGCTCTGCGCGGCAAGAAAAAGGAAAACGCTTAGGAGGTCGCGATCATGGCTAAACTTCGTATCGTCTGGAAGAAGAGCGACATCGGCCGTCCTGAACGTCAGTCCCGCACCATCAAGGCGCTGGGCTTTCATAAACTGAATTCTGTGGTCATTCACGAGGATACGCCTCAGATCCGCGGCATGGTCCGCGCTGTGGCTCACCTTGTCGAGTGCACGGTCGTCGACGAATAAGGGGGCATGACCAATGAATCTGAGTGATCTGCGTCCGGCCGAAGGCTCCAAGCGCAAAGCGAAGCGCGTTGGCTGCGGCATCGGCAGCGGCAACGGCAAGACCGCCGGCAGGGGCACGAAGGGTTACGGCTCACGCTCCGGCAGCAGCATCCGTCCTGGCTTTGAAGGCGGCCAGATGCCTCTGGTGCGCCGTACGCCCAAGCGCGGTTTCAACAACTACAACTTCGCCAAGGTGTATCAGATCGCCAATCTTGGCGACATCGCCGAGATCTTCAAGGACGGTGCCGTCATCACGGTGAACGAGCTGTTCGCTTTCGGCCTCGTCCGCGATATGGATACGCCGGTCAAGATCCTTGGCGACGGCGAGCTTTCCAAGCCGCTGACGATCAAGGCGAACGCTTTCAGCAAGTCTGCTGCTTCGAAGATCGCCGCCGCCGGCGGAACCGCCGAGGTGATCTAGAGTGGCTGATACCTTCCGCGACGTATTCAAACTTCCGGATCTTAAAAGACGCATTCTCTTTACTCTGGGAATGCTTTTCGTCTTTCGTCTGGGAGCCCAGATCCCGGTGCCCGGCATCGATAAGGCTGCGATGGAGCAGCTTTTCACCGGCAACGGCGTTCTCGGCTTCCTGGATATGTTTGCTGGCGGTGCGCTGAGAAGGTTCAGTATTTTCTCGCTTGGCGTTGCTCCTTACATCAACGCGAGCATTGTGATGCAGCTGGCTGCGGTGATTTTCCCTGCGCTTCAGCGCATGCAGAAGGAAGGCCCGCAGGGGCAGAAGAAGATGACGCAGTACACGCGTTACGGCGCGATCTTCTTCGCTTTCGTCCAGGCGTTTGGTATGACGATGTGGCTGAGCCGCGCCGGCGTTCTCGCCGCGACGGGACTTGCGTTTGTCGTTGCGGTCATCACCGCTGTGGCTGGTTCGGTCGCAGTGATGTGGCTGGGCGAAGAGATGACCGATCACGGTCTGGGCAACGGCATTTCGCTGCTGATCTTCTCCGGTATCGTTGCCCGCCTGTTCCCGGCGGTGATTCAGACGTTCTCCATGGTCAGCTCCGGTGAACTGAACGTCGTGACGCTGATTCTGGCTCTTGTCGTCATGGTCGCCGTGCTTGCGGGCGCGGTGCTTCTTGAAGAGGGCCAGCGCCGCCTGCCTGTCCAGTACGCCAAGCGTGTGGTGGGCAACCGCGTCTATGGCGGTCAGAGCAGCTTCATTCCTCTGCGCGTGAACATGGGCGGCGTTATGCCGATCATCTTCGCGTCGTCGCTGCTGATCTTCCCCTCGACGCTCCTGCGCTTCTTCAACGGCGATGTAGCCGCCCGCCTGGCAAACGCTTTTGCTCCTGGCAGCTGGCTTTACATGGTGCTGTATGTGATCCTGATCGTCTTCTTCGGCTTCTTCTACACGGCGATGGTCTTCAATCCGACTGACATCGCTGACAACATGAAGAAGAACGGCGGCTTTATCCTCGGCATCCGTCCCGGCAAGCCGACTTCCGATTACATCGAGAAGGTTGCTTCCCGAGTGACGTTTGTGGGCTCGCTGTTCCTGGTCGTTGTGGCCCTGATCCCTGATCTTCTCACGAACCTGTTCGGCATCACGAGCTTCTACTTCGGCGGCACTTCGGTGCTGATCGTCGTGGGCGTGGCGCTCGAGATCGTGCAGCAGGTCAACAGCCAGCTTCTGATGCGCAATTATGAGGGTGTCCTCAAGCGCGCCAAGGGCGGCAGGGGACTGCTCCGCTTCTAGGGAGGACCTGAGATGAGAATCATCCTTGTAGGACCTCCCGGCGCGGGAAAGGGCACTCAGGCTGAAAAGATCGTCGCGAAGTACAATGTCGCCCATATCTCCACGGGCGACATCCTTCGCGCCAACGTCAAGGCGGGGACTGAGCTGGGCAAAAAGGCCAAGTCCTTCATGGACGCCGGTGCGCTGGTGCCTGACGACGTGATCGTCGGCATGATGCGCGGGCGTCTGGCTGAAGACGACTGCAAAAATGGATTTATCCTTGACGGTTTTCCCCGCACGGTCCCTCAGGCAGAAGCTCTCGACAGTCTTCTTGCCGAGATGGGCATCAAGCTTGACGGCGTGATTCTCCTTGATGTGGATGATGATACGGTCGTCGAGCGTCTGTGCGGACGCCGCATGTGCAAAAAGTGCGGACGGATCTTCCATGTCAGCTTCAAGCCTTCGTCGAAGGGCGACCTGTGCGACGAATGCGGCGGCGAGCTCTATCAGAGAGACGATGACAAGGAAGAAGTCATTCGCCAGCGTCTGGCGGTGTATCACAGTCAGACCGCTCCTCTTGTCGATTACTACGGCAAGGCAGGCCTTCTGCTCAGAGTTCCCGGAGCTGAGGCCGGAGATAAGGTTTTAGGTCACATCGAAGCCATGCTTGGGAGTCGTGCATGATTTCTCTCAAGTCTGCCGGCGATATTGAAAAAATGCGTCGTGCCGGCGCGATTCTTGCCGAGCTGCTGATGAATCTGAAAGATTTTGTCAAGCCGGGGATCACGACTGCCGACATCGACCGTTACGCCGAGGACTTTATCAGGAAGAACGGGGCCACGCCTTCTGAAAAGGGGTACGCGGTCCCCGGGATCCCTGATCCTTATCCGGCTTCGGTATGCACGTCGGTGAACGACGAAGTGGTTCACGGGATCCCGAGCGACAGCCGGGTCCTGGAGAACGGCGACATTGTCAGCGTTGACGTCATGGCCTGCTATCAGGGGCTTCATGCCGACGCCTGCTATACCTACGCGGTGGGAAACGTCTCGCCGCAGCGGCAGGCTCTGCTCGACGTCACGCGGGAAAGTCTGGAGCGTGCGATCGCCCGCGTGAAAGCCGGGGCGACTCTCGGAGACATCGGGCACGCTGTGGAATCTTTTGTAAAACCCAAAGGCTACGGTATCGTGCGGGAATACGCAGGACACGGAATCGGACGTCATCCTCATGAAGCGCCGTCAGTGCTGAACTACGGCGAAGCCGGTACGGGCGTCACGCTGCTGAAGGGCATGACGATCGCGATCGAGCCCATGATCATGAGCGGCAAGGAAGCCCTGAAGGACGGGGATGACGGCTGGCTCGTTTCGACGGCAGACGGTTCCGACGCGGCCCATTTCGAGAAGACGGTGCTGGTCACAGCAGACGGCGCCGAGATCCTGACTCCCTGGCACTAGCCGGGATCTTGAGGGAGGTTTGGAAGGTTCCATGGCTAACAAGGACGATGTGATCGAGGCCCACGGCGAAGTTGAAGAGCCCTTGCCCAATGCGTTTTTCCGCGTCAGGCTGGAAACGGGACAGGTCATTCTGGCTCACGTCTCGGGAAAGATGAGGATGCATTTCATCCGCATCCTGCCCGGCGACAAGGTCTTGGTGGAGCTGTCTCCGTATGACCTGACCAGAGGGCGGATCACCTACCGTTATAAGTAGTCGATATGCCGCGTCGCGCGCTGTTCGTGCGCCATGCGGAGTGTCCATGAGGAGTGTGTACAAACTATGAAGGTTAGATCATCTGTTAAACCCATTTGTGAGTATTGCCGAGTGATCAAGCGCAATGGCGTCATCCGCGTCATCTGCAGCCGCGATCCTCGTCATAAACAGCGTCAGGGAGCTAGGAGGTAACTGGTATGGCTCGAATTGCAGGAGTTGATCTTCCCCGCGACAAGCGCGTTGAGATCGGCCTTACGTATATCTACGGCATCGGTCTGAGCACCGCGCGCGAGATCCTCAAGAAGACGGGCGTCAATCCCGATACCCGCGTCAAGGATCTTTCCGAAGAAGAAGCCCAGCTGCTTCGCACGGAAGTTTTGAACAATCACAAGGTGGAGGGTGACCTTCGCCGTGAAGTGTCCATGAACATCAAGCGTCTTATGGACATCGGCTGCTATCGCGGTATCCGTCACCGTCTGGGCCTGCCTTGCCGCGGCCAGCGCACGAAGACGAATGCCCGCACGCTGAAGAACCGCAAAGGACGTTCACGTCCCGTCGCCGGCAAGAAGACCGCATAACCAAGGGAGGTAACGTTCAGTGGCTACTCGCTCAACGCGCAAAAAGGAAAAGAAGAATATCAGCAGCGGTGTCGCGCATATCTTCTCGACGTTCAACAACACGATCATCAGCATCACCGATAAGGGCGGCGCGCTTCTGTCCTGGGCTTCCGGCGGCAACGTCGGCTTCAAGGGCGCTCGCAAGTCGACTCCTTTCGCTGCTCAGGTTGCCTCTCAGCAGGCTGCCAAGACGGCTCAGGATCACGGTCTGCGTGAGGTCGATGTGGTCGTCAAGGGCCCCGGCCCCGGTCGTGAGTCTGCGATCCGCGCGCTTCAGGCTGTCGGCCTGCAGGTCAATTCCATCAAGGACGAGACGCCGATCCCTCACAACGGCTGCCGTCCTCCCAAGAGACGCCGCGTCTAGTAAGCGCATTTTGTTGTTAAAGCTGCGCAGAATCCGTCGTAGCCCCAGCGGGCTATGGAGTTATAGGAAAGGTGTGGGGATCTTTGGAGATTATGCGGCCTGAGATTCAAGTTGAAGAGTGTTCCAGCACCGCCGCACGGCTGGTGATCGGACCTCTCGAACGCGGTTACGGTCAGACGATAGGTAACGCTCTTCGCCGCGTGCTGCTTTCGTCGATCAAGGGAGCGGCAATCAGCGCGGTCCGCGTGGAAGGCGCTCAGCACGAATTTACGACGATCCCTGGCATGAAAGAAGACGTTATCGAGCTGCTGCTGAATCTCAAGCACGTGCCTGTCCGCTCCCATAGCGCCGAATACCGCACGCTGAAGCTGGATGTCGACGGCGGCGGCAGGGTTACGGCAGCTGATTTTCAGAAAGACAGCGAGATCGAGTTTATAGATCCCGATGCGTATATCTGCACGATGGCCGAAGGTCATTCGCTTTCGCTCGAAGTGTATATCGAGCAGGGCGTCGGCTACGCCACCGTGGATCGTCCGCGTCCGGCCTATCTACCCGTTGATGCGCTGATGATCGACGCGATCTATTCGCCCGTGCTTCGCGTGAAGTACGAAGTGCAGGCGGCGCGCGTCGGCCAGACTACGGACTATGAAAAGATCGTGATGAACATCGCCACCAACGGCGTCGTCGCGCCCGACATCGCAGTCGGTGAAGCGGCGAAGTTGCTCCGCGAGTATTTTGACATCGTTGTTCAGGAGCTGCGCAAGCTGCATCCCGACGAGAAGGAACTGAACGACGACAGTACCGGCGGCGCGGCCGGCGATGGCAAGGACGATCCGGCCGGCGGCGATCCGGCGGTGAATTCGCTCTATGCGAAGGGCGTCAGAGAACTGGAGCTCTCCATCAGAAGCGAGAACTGCCTGCTCCGCGGCGGTATCCACACGATCGGCGATCTTGTCAGCCGCAGCAAGGATGACTTGCTGAAGATCCGCAATCTTGGCAAGATCTCTCTTCGCGAGATCGAAGAGAAGATGGCCAAGTACGGCATTGTCCTCAGCGACGAAAAGACCAGTGCAGAGAGCACTACCAAGGAGGAGTAAAGTCCTATGAGACATGGAGATGCCCACAGAAAGCTCGGCCGCCACAGCAGCCACAGAAAAGCGATGCTGGCCAACATGGTGGCGAGTCTGATCCTGGAAGGCAGCATCGAGACCACCGTGACCCGTGCGAAGGAAGTCCGCCGCGTTGCCGAGCGCATCATCACCCGCGCCAAGGGCGGCACGCTCAACGATCGCCGCATCGTTATTTCGCGCATGAATCACAAAGAAGCTGTCATCAAACTGTTTGACGAAGTGGCGCCCCGTTTTGCCGAGCGTCCGGGCGGATACACTCGTATCATCCGCACGCGCACGCGTCTTGGCGACGCTTCGCAGATGGCTGTCATCGCTCTGGTTGACTAAGCCCTGAGAAATGCATCAGCCTGAAATGATCTCCCTGAGGGGTGTTGGCTATTCTTACTCCGACACGGGGAGGCCCGCGCTTGAAGACGTCAGTCTTGAGGTGCGGCAGGGCGAGTGGATCGCCCTGGTCGGCAGCAATGGCTCTGGAAAGTCCACGCTGGCCAAACACCTTAACGCCCTGCTCGTTCCGATGCAGGGCGCTTGTTTTATCTCGGGATTGGACTCGCGGGACGAAAACAATTTGTGGAAGATCCGCGAAACAGTGTCGATGGTCTTCCAGAATCCAGAAAATCAGATCGTCTCCACGGTCGTGGAGGACGATGTTGCCTTTGGTCCGGAAAATCTGGGGCTGCCTGCGGAGGAGATCCGTTCCCGTGTTGACAAGGCCCTGCGTACGTGCGGCCTGACGGAAAAAACTGACAAGGCCGTGTACACGCTGTCCGGCGGGCAGAAGCAGCGACTGGCGATCGCCGGAGCTCTGGCGATGGGGTCCCGCTGTCTCGTCCTTGATGAACCGACGGCGATGCTCGATCCGGCCGGGCGCGCTGAGGTGATCGCGCTGCTGCGCGAGCTGCACGGCAAGGGTATCACGCTGGTGCAGGTGACGCACCGCCTTGAGGAGATCCTCGATGCGGACCGCGTGCTGGTGCTGGATCAGGGGCACCTGGTCTGGGAGGGGACTCCCGCCGGGCTGTTCCGCATCGGCGACATCGATAAACGCTGGGGGCTTGAAGTCCCTGCGATGGTGAAGCTGCGCGAGCGTCTTGTCACTGCCGGGCTTGTCGGACGCGATACGGCTCCGACGGCGGAAGGGATCGGGGAAGCGTTATGTCTATAGTGATCGACGGTCTCTCTCATATCTATCATGAAAACACTGCCCTCCAGACGGCAGCTCTGGAGGGCGTTTCACTGTCTATTGAAAAGGGCAGCTGGACGTGCTTCATCGGGCACACGGGCAGCGGCAAATCGACGCTGGCTCAGCATCTCAACGCCATCCTTCGGCCGACGGCTGGGACTGTGACAGTCGACGGCACCGCTGTCGGGCCGGAGAAGAAGCGCGAGCGTCTTGACCTGCGTGCGCTTCGCCGCAAGGTGGGGCTTGTTTTTCAGTATCCCGAGCAGCAGCTGTTTGAGGAGACGGTGCGCGCAGAGCTGGCGTTCGCGCCGCGCAACTGGGGGATGCGCGAGGACGAGATCCGCGAGCGTTCGCGTTCGGCGCTGAAGGCCGTGGGGCTTGATGAATCGTATCTTGAGCGCAATCCGTTCGGGCTTTCGGGCGGCGAGAAGCGGCGCGTGGCGATCGCCTCGGTGCTGACGACGGCGCCCGACTACCTCGTGCTGGATGAGCCTACGGCGGGGCTGGACGGCCGTGCCCGGTCGCTGCTGCTGGGGTTGCTCGACGGGCTTCACCGTCAGGGCACGGCGATCGTCCTGGTCACGCACGATCTGGAGATCGCCTTCTCGCGCGCCGATCAGATCCTCATGCTCGATCACGGCCGCTGCGCGGGCATCGGCGCTCCTGCCGAGATCGCACAGCAGCTGTACAATGATCCTGTATCGGGGCTGGTGCTGCCCGAGGTGATGAAAACGGCGCTGCTTTTGCGCAGCAAAGGTCTGCGCGTGCCCCTGAGCTGCGATCCTGAGAAAGTGGCGCAGGCGCTTGTGCGCGAGAGGAGGCGGAGCAAGTGAAATTCCTGGAAAGCGTGAGCTTCGGCCAGTATGTGCCGTCAAATTCATGGATGCACCGTCTTGACCCGCGCACCAAGGTGTGCGGCCTGATCCTGCTGCTCGCGGGCGTGTTCATGGCAAGCAAGCCCTATGACTGGCCCATCTGGGTGGTGATGCTGCTGCTGTGTGCGCACGCAGCCCGCACGGGACTGGGCTTTTTGTTCCGTTCCATTCGCACTGTGCTCGTGCTTATCCTCGTCACGTCGGTGCTCAACCTGTTCTTTGCCGAAGGCGAGCCCATCTGGCAGTGGGGGATCTTTTCCGTGTCGCGCGAGGGCATCCAGCTGGCCTGGACGATGGCGCTGCGGCTGATCCTGCTGGTGCTGTTCGCCAATCTGCTGACGCTGACGACCAGTCCGATGGCGCTGTCCGACGGGCTGGAGCGGCTGTTTTCGCCGTTCAAGCCCGTGGGCTTTCCCGCGCACGAGCTGGCGATGATGATGACGATCGCACTGCGCTTCATCCCGACGCTGCTGAACGAGACGGACCGCATCCTCAAGGCGCAGCTGGCGCGCGGCGCCGATCTCGACCGCGGCTCGATCATGAAGAGGATGAAAGCGTTCATCCCCGTGCTTGTGCCGCTGTTCGTGATCGTCTTTCAGACGGCCGACGATCTGGCGATCGCTATGGAAGCGCGCTGCTACCGCGGCGGCGAAGGCCGCACGCGCATGAAGCCTTTTAACTGGCGTCTGGCCGACACGGCGGCGCTGCTGTTCTGCGCGGCGCTGATCGTCGGTCAGAAATTGCTGAACTGGTACGCAGGCTGATGTACCGCTATTCGTGCGAGATCAGCTACGACGGCGGCAAGTTCTTCGGCTGGCAGACACAGCCAGAGCGCGTCACCGTGCAGGAGTCGCTGGAGCAGGCGCTGTCGCTGCTGAACGGCTCGCCGGTGAAGGTGACCGGTGCGGGACGGACCGACGCGGGCGTGCACGCACGAGGCCAGGTGTGTTCGTTCCTGCTCTCGCGCGAGTGGGAGCCGCGGCGGCTGGTGCTGGCGCTCAACGCTCATCTGCCTGAGGGCGCTTCAGTCGTCCGTGTCGACGCGCGCAAGATGGAGTTCGACGCGCGGCGCGACGCGCTGTGGCGCGAATATGCCTTTTTCGTCTGGCGCGGACCGTTCTGCTATCCGCAGATCAAGCCCTACGTGTGGTGGAAGAAGAAGGACAACTGGGACCACGACACGCTGCGCCGCGCCTGCATGCTGCTGACAGGCACGCACGACTTCACCGCCTTCTGCCGTGCCAGCGAGCTGCCCGACAATCCCATCCGGCGGATGCATTTCGTGCGCATGGTGAAGCGCGGTCATCTCACCGTGTTCCGCATCCGCGGCGACGCCTTCATGACCAACATGGTGCGCATCATGGTGGGCAACCTCGACGCGGTCGGCTCAGGCGCGAAGAGCCTTTCGTGGCTCTCGGGCCTGCTCGACGGCGCACCGCGCACCGAATCGGCTGTGACCGTTCCTCCGAATGGATTATTTTTCTGGAGGGTTGGCTATCCGAAAGAAAAAGAGTAAAATAAGAAAGTTCTCAGGAAGACCTGTCGCGAAATTTTCGCGTTCGAGAATACAGCTGATGACTCCGAA
>JAGAYQ010000353.1 GCA_017940445.1 Pyramidobacter sp.
GGCCGTTTCGGAAGACGTTCCGCCAGCGCCGGCAACTCCGACAGTTTCGGAAGATGCGCCGCCTGCGCCCGTCGCTCTGGCTGTGTCGGAGGACGTCCCGCCCGCACCTGTCACTCCTGCTGTATCGGAGGACGTTCCGCCCGCGCCCGTTGCACAGGCCGTTTCTGAGGACACGCCGCCGGCCCCCGTTGCTCAGGCCATTTCGGAGGATGCCCCGCAGGTGCCCGTTGCTCCGGCCGTTTCCGAAGACATCCCGCCCGCGCCCGTTGCTCCGGCCGTTTCCGAGGACGTTCCGCCCGCGCCTGTCGCTCCGGCCGTTTCCGAGGACGTCCCGCCTGCACCGGTTCCCCCGGCCATTTCGGAAGATGCCCTGCCAGCGCCCGTCGCTTCGGCTGTGTCGGAAGACGTGCCGCCCGCGCCTGCTGCTCCAGCCGTTTCCGATGACGTGCCGCCGGTCGAGATGAAGACCGCCGACGGCGGCTTCTTCACCATCTCCGTGCCCGGCGACTGGACTCAGCGGCGAGACGGCGACCGAACGTCGTTCGTCTCGCCCGCGGGCGAAGACGTGCTCACGATCGCGGCTGTCCCCTCCGGAGGGCGAAGCCTGCGCGAGTTCGCCTTCGACGCCTGCGCAGCTGCAAACGGACGCGAACTGAGAACGTTCGCGCACGGCGTTTCCTACACCTCCACAGCCCCGGACGGCAGCACGCGGCACACGCGCCTCTGCGAACACCCCGGCCGCGCGGAAACCTTTGTCGTGGCCGAAGTCCGCATTGACAAGGCCGAAATGAGCGTCCTCGACACGCTGCAGCTCAAGGCCGAACGCCCCTCCGCGCCGCCGCAGAAGCCCCAAGCGGACCTCAGGCCCGAACAGCCTCCCCGCCCCTCGCCGGGCAAAGACATCGCCAAACACGCCCCGCTTGCCGCCAAAGACAAGCGCCCCGCGCCCAGGCCGGCTTTGGGGAAAAACAGGACGCTGAACGGGACACACTGGTCGATGCAGGTCCCCTCCGGCTGGACCATGCGCGGCAGCGGCACCCAGGCCACCGTCCTCGCCCCCAGAGGCGCCTCGCGCATCGTCATCGGCAGCCGCCTGTCCACCCACGGCGTGCCCGTCGGCGAAGTGGCGCAGCGGCAGTGTCAGCGCCACAGCGGCACCGACTTCGCCGCCCTCGGCCACGGCGTCTGGAGCTACACCGTCAAAGAGAACGGGCGCAGGACGCACGTCCGGCTCTACTCAATCGGCTCGTCGCACATGGTGCAGGTCAAGATCACCGGCCGCTACGACGCCGACGTGCAGAAAGCGCTGGCTTCGCTGCGATTCCACTAACCACAGGGAGGGATACGACATGCAGTTTAAAAAAGGCATGGGCTGGAAAGCCGGCTATGACGAAAAAACGGGCCATTGCGCGGCCGAGACCGGCGGCCCCGGCGCCTACGACCTTTACGAGATCGACAAAGAGACGTTCGACCGGCTTGATCCCCACGACGACCGCGCCTCGCGCGACCTGATCCACAAAGGCCGCCACCTGTACATGGACGTCAACGACCGCTGCGGCCCTCCCTACACCGTCGTGCTCGACAGCGATTACAAGACCATCGCTCCGTGGGCCAACGTGATCAGCAGCGGCGAGGTGTGGCCCGACGAGCTGGTCGACGCCGCCGTCGAAGTCTTCGCCAGCGAACGCCAAAACCGCGAACAGCGCCGAAAAAAGCGCGCCGAGCGTGAGGCGAAGAAGGGCAAAAGCTGAATTCAAAGCCGACACGAAGGCACAAAGACACGAAGACACAAAGAAAAACGAAAGCAAAACAGCGGCCGGATGAGGGGTAAAAATCTCTCATCTGGCCGCGATTGATTGATGCTCGACGACACCGGCCTATCTGAAAAACTTCAATTTTGCCGAAGTTTTTCAGATAGATGAACTCCGCTGTTCAACATGGGATGCATGGATAAATCGTGACATCTAAACTTCTATCTGAAAAACTCTGGAAAAAAACAAGTTTTTCAGATAGAATGACGATGTAAAAGGGGGGCGGCGAATATGTATATTCAGCGAAAAAAACTGCTCGACAAGCTGATTCATTATCAGGGCAAGGACATCGTCAAGATCATCACGGGCATACGCCGCTGCGGCAAGTCAGTGCTGCTGAACGAGCTGTTTTACAGTCATCTGATCGCTCAGGGCGTGCCGGCCGATCACATCGTTTGCGTTTCGCTTGACGAGGAGCGCTGGGCGCCGCTTCGCGAAAGCCGCGAGCTGTACCAGTTCGTTAAATCAAAGATCACGGACGAGGGGCAGTATTACGTTTTCATTGACGAGGTGCAGATGGCAGCGCACTTTGAGGAAGCCGTCAACAGCATCAAGTCCGAGTTCCATGCCGATGTGTATATCACCGGATCCAACTCAAAGCTGCTGTCGCACGACATCAGCACGATCTTCCGCGGACGCGGCATCGAGATACGCTGCTTTCCGCTCTCGTTTGCGGAGTTCGTGTCGTACAAGCAAGAGGACCCGCGCGACGTGTTTGGCGAATACGTGATGTTCGGCGGCCTGCCCTACGCAGTGACCGAGGATTCGCCGCAGGACAAAGCCGCCTACCTCGGCATGATCTGCGGCACAGTGATGGCGCGTGACATGATCGACCGCTACGGCATCCGCAATGAAGCGCAGTTTGGGGCGATCGTTGATCTGCTTTGCTCGTCGATCGGTTCCTATGTGTCGGCCAACAAGATCGCCAACACGCTCAAAAGCGCAGGAGCAAAGGGCATCGCCAGCGAGACGGTCGAGCGCTATCTGTCGCACATCACGGATTCGTTTTTGTTTTACAAAGCACAGCGCTACGACATCAGGGGACGTGAATATCTGAAGACGCAGAACAAGTATTATGCCTGCGATCTTGGTCTGCGCAACGCGCAGATCAACTTCCGCCAGATGGAGATGACTCACGCGATCGAGAACCTTGTCTACCTGGAACTTCTGCGCCGCGATTACACCGTGGATATCGGCAAAAACAGCGGTCAGGAGATCGACTTTGTCGCTTCCACGCCGCTTGGCAGGCGCGTTTACATCCAAGTCGCCTATTCGATCGACCAGCCGGAAGTGCGCGCCCGCGAGCTTGGAGCGTTTCGCTCTCTCGATGACGGCTATCAGAAGGTGCTGATCACGATGGACAACTCGCCGTTTACTCATCTCGAAAACGGCTACCGTATGATCCATCTCTATGATTTTCTGCTCCAGGACGATATTTTAGAGCACGTGTAGCAAACAACCGCGTCCGAACGGAAGATTCTCCCTGCTCGGACGCGGTTGTTTATGCTTATCGATAAAGGGCTATCTGAAAAACTTCCGTTTTTACAGAGTTTTTCAGATAGGGGCCCAAAGCAGCCATACTCAGCGATTGCGCTCAAAACTCCCCCTTCACGCAATTCCTAATTACTCATTCCTCATTGCTCTCCCCTCTGCGCCTTCACCATCCTGGCGTAAAGGCCGTTTTGCGCCATCAGTTCTTCGTGTGAGCCGCATTCGGCGATGCGGCCGAATTCGACCACGGCGATCAGGTCGCAGTCGCGGATGGTGGAGAGGCGGTGGGCGATGATGAAGGCGGTGCGGCCTTTGAGCATGGCGCGCATGGCGCGGCAGATGCGCTGCTCTGAAAGGGTATCGACGCTGCTGGTAGCTTCGTCGAGGATGAGCACGGGGGCGGGAGCGAGCATGGCGCGGGCGATGGCGAGCAGCTGTTTCTCGCCCTGGCTCAGCTGTGCGCCGCCGTCGCCC
The DNA here is from genome assembly GCA_017940445.1 of Pyramidobacter sp. GTDB lineage: Bacteria > Synergistota > Synergistia > Synergistales > Dethiosulfovibrionaceae > Pyramidobacter. The sequence continues at coordinate 3,777 of JAGAYQ010000353.1, forward strand.
AGCACGGTGGCAAAGCCGTATGGCAGGCGCGCGATGAACTCCTCCGCTCCGGCGGCGCGGGCAGCGGCGCGCACGTCTTCGTCGCCCGCATCGGGGCGTCCGTAGGCGATGGCGTCGCGCACGGTGCCCGAGGAGAGGTCGGCGTCCTGGAGGACGATGGAGAACGCCCGGCGGAGGTCGGCCTTTTTGTACGCTCTCACGTCGCAGCCGTCAAGCAGCACGGCGCCTGCGGTCACGTCGTAAAAGCGCGGCAGCAGCGAGGCGATGGTGGTCTTGCCGGCGCCGGTGGGGCCGACGAGGGCCACGTGCGTGCCGGCGGGCACCGTCAGCGACACGTCGTTCAGCACAGGCTGCGCGGGGTCGTAGCCGAAGCTGACGTGCCGCAGCTCCACGTCGCCGCGGGGATGCGGCAGGGGCAGGGCATCGGGAGCGTCGGGCGGCTCGGGAGCTTCGTCCATGATCTGCCAGATGCGCTCCAGCCCGGCGACGGCGCTCTGCAGATCGTTCCACACATTGGCGATGCCCACGAACGGGCGCGTGAAGGTGCGGATGTAGAGCAGAAAGCTGGTGACGCCGCCCAGGTCGAGCGAGCCGCGAAGGGCGAGCAGCGCTCCGGCGACGGCGACGGACAGGTAGAGGACGTTGCTGATCACGTTCGCGGCGGGCATCAGGCAGCCCGACCACAGCTGCGCCTGCTCGGACGCCTGGCACAGTTCCTCGTTGGCGGCGGCAAAGCGCTGGATCATCGCCTCCTCGCGGCCGAAGGCGCGCACCACGGCCAGGCCCGACACGCTCTCCTCCACATGGCCGTTGAGCGCGCCAAGCGCCTTCTGCTGCCGCGCAAAAAGCGCGCGCGTGCGCACGGTGACGGCTTTGACAAGCAGCGTCACGCAGGCAGCGCCGCACAGTGCGATCAGCGTCAGGGGCAGGCTGAGGCGCAGCATCTGGCAGAAGGCGCCCGCCAGCGTGACCAGCTGGGTGAACAGCATCGCCGTGGTGACGGAGATGGTCATGCTGACGCTTTCCACGTCGCCCGCAAGGCGGCTCATCAGCTCGCCGTGCGTGTGCCGGTCGAAGAAGCTCAGCGGCAGCGCCTTCATCGCCGCAAACAGCGAGGTGCGGATGCGCCAGACGATGCTCTGCGACGCTCCCGCCATCAGCCA
>JAGAYQ010000037.1 GCA_017940445.1 Pyramidobacter sp.
ATCACTGCCATTTTTGCTTTGTGCCTTTGTGTCTTTGTGTTACGGTTTTGAATTTCCCGCCCCGCGGATCAGGTCGGCCAGGCGCTCTTTTTCGGCGCTGGGCATCTGGCGGTTCTGGTGGATGTGCCACACGGCGTCGTGGCCGGCATAGTCCTTTGCAGACGCATCGGCGCCGCTATTCAGCAGCAGCTTGACCACTTCAAAGTCGCCGCGGCCGGCCGCGAACATCAGCGCGGTCCGTCCGTAATTCTCGACGGCGTTCACGTCGCCGCCGGCGTCGATCAGCAGTTTCAGCGTATCGGCGTGTCCGTAGATGGCCGCGAGCATCGTCGCCGTTTCGCCGCCCTTTTCGCGCGCGTGCAGGTCGGCGCCGGCGGCCAGCAGCTGCTTCACCGCGGGCGTCTGTCCGTTCAGAGCCGCGTTCATCAGGGCGGTGAAGCCCTGTTCGTTTGTCGCGTTCACGTTCGCGCCCGCGTTCAGCAGCATCCCGATCACGCTCGTCTGCCCGTTGCGCGCCGCCCACATCAGCGGCGTGCGCGCCCACAGCAGCTGAGGCGCGTTCGGATCGGCCCCGGCCGCCAGCAGCGTCCTCACCGCCAGATTGCGCTTATACCAGGCGGCATACAGCAGAGGCGTGCCGCCTTCGCCGTCAGCGGCGTTCACGTCGGCGCCGTTTTTCACGCACTGCTCCACCGCCGCCGGGTCCCCTTTTTTGATCGCCTCGATCAGATCGGCGTTCATGCTCCCAAAGCAGGCAGCGGCGCTCAGCAGCACGGCCGGCACGGCCGGCACGGCCGCGCAGAGTGTTTTCAGGCTCAGTCCCATTGCAGTCACCTCACAGCGAGATGTGTCCTTCCTGCGCTGATTATAGCATAAATCATTCGATCTTCTTTGTGTCTTCGTGTCTTTGGGCCTTTGTGTCGAGGCTTGGAATATGAATTTTGGAGCCGGCCCCTCACACGCAGAACGCTGCATACAGGGGCACGGTCTTGATGCCGTTTTCAAAGCCGAAGTTCTTGGCCGAGAGCTTGATCGCATACGCGGGTTTGTGAGCGGCGATGTACTGTTTCAGGCTCTTGGCCTGCACGTTGTCGGCGGATTTGACCTCGACGGGGATGATCTGATCGTCGCGGACGACGATAAAATCCACCTCCGCGCCGCGGTCTGACTCCCAGTACCAGGCTCGGTGCCCGTTCGCAGTCAGCTGCACGTTGACGTAATTTTCGGCCAGGCCGCCTTTGAAGTCGTCCATCGTTCCGTCCATGTAGAGCACGTCGGCGGCGGAGAGGCCGTTGTGCGCGCAGAGCAGGCCGGTGTCGGAATAATAGATCTTGAAGTCGTCGATGTTCTTGTAGTTTTCAAGCGGCTTGCGGATCTGTTCGGCACGGAACACCTGCGAGACGATGCCGGAGAGGACGAGCCACTCGATGGCGTTCTCAAACTCGCTGGCGCGCGCACCTTTTTTGACGAGCTTGTACTGAAAGCGCGTGTTGCGCTTGGAGAGCTGAACGGCGGCGCTGTCGTAGGCCAGGCGGGTCTTTTTGATCTCGCCGTTCGTGTTGTACTTGCTCATGTCGTTCAAGTAACCGGCGAGGATGGTGTCCTGGATGTGGCGCACGAGGGTGAAATCGCGCGTGGGCGCGTACTGGGCGACGCACTCGGGCATGCCGCCTGTGGCGAGGTATTCGCGATACAGCTTCATCGCCGCCGCGTGCAGGGCGGCGGGCATGGGGGCGTTTTCTTCAAAGCTGGTCCGCGCCCGCTTTGTCAGATCATCTTCGCCAAGGGCCCACAGAAACTCCTCCATGTCGAGCGGGTGCATCGTCACGATGTCGGCCTTGCCGACGGGAAAGGAAAACTTCTTCCGGTTCACGGCCACGCCGAGCAGGCTTCCGGCGACGATGACGTGATACTCGGGGGCCTGTTCGCAGAAGTATTTCAGCGATGTCAGCGCGCGCTCGCACAGCTGCACTTCGTCGAAGACGATCAGCGTGCGCTCGCGCACAATAGTCTGTCCGCAGAGGTGCGACAAAACGGGCAGCAGTGCAGCCGGACTGATGTCTTCGTCAAAGGTGGCCCCCAGGCTGGGATTCGTCTCGAAGTTGAAATAGGCAACGTTATCGTAGTGTTCGCGGCCGAACTCGAGGATGCTCCACGTCTTGCCCACCTGACGCGCGCCCTGCACGATCAGCGGCTTGCGGTGCGGGCTGTTTTTCCACGCTTCAAGATATGCAGTGATCTTGCGCTTCATGTCATCATCTCCTGTTCTTTTCTGCGAAAAGACTACAACAAAGTCCTGTATTTTTCAACGAGTTTTTTTCATTTTTTTCGCGCAAATCGACACGACTTTTTTCAAAAAAACGCCGCCGGTGCTCGCAATGGGCGCCGGCGGCGGGTTTTATACGGAATCATTATTTCTCGTTCAGGATCTCGGCGAGGCGTTCGCGCAGGGGCTTTTTGGGCGCGGCGCTGGGCTTGGGCTGAGGGACGGCGGTGTCGCCCTGCCAGTCGGCCGCACGGGGATCGGCGCCGGCGGCGAGG
>JAGAYQ010000038.1 GCA_017940445.1 Pyramidobacter sp.
GCTTGAATGGGCGAGGAAAGACAATAAGTACTGGATAGGCAATCACTTTGAAGACATCGGCGACCGCTTGCGGGAGAAGTTGCCGGAATACATTCAGCAGGGCATGGGAAGCGTTGAAGCCGGCGAGCAGCTTGAGCAGCTATTTGGCGCTGAGTACAGGCGCAATAAAAGTTACTGGCGGGGCTTTGCAGCCTCTGCAATAAACCGTTCGCGCACATTTGGCGAGATCAGCGGCTATGAAGAAGCCGGCGTCGCAACATACGAAATCCTCGCCGTGATGGACGAACGCACTTCTCCGGTCTGTAAGTTTATGAACGGCAAGGTGTTCAAGGTCAAGACAGCTGCAAACGTACGCGACGACATCATCAACAGCCTCCCGGAAATGGTGAAAACCAATCATCCCTGGTTGAGCTTCAAAGACGTTCAGAACATGACTGATGAGCAGCTGCAAGCAGCAGGATTCGTCATGCCGCCTTTTCACTTCCATTGCCGGACGACGACGGTGATGAGGGATTTTGAGCCGCCTGTTGTTAAGCCTGAATTGCAACCATTGTCAGAAAATGAACTTTATGCTATTGACACGTATACACACGAGCAGGGCTTCATGATCAACGATCTTCTACGGAACAATGAAGACTTAGGGGAATTCGCGGATACCGTTGCTATGCTTGATTCAGGACTACCTAAGGTGCCTACATACAATGGTGCTGTATATCGTGATTTAGGATTCCAGCGTCGAGGGCAAGAAAAAGATTACGAGAAATACAAAAAAGAACACGAAATAGGCAATACGGTTCATTACAAAGAATTTATTTCTACATCAAAAAAGTTTAACGTCATGGGTTATACAGGGCCTAAATCCGTGCATATTCTGATAGTGAATAGCACAAAAGGGCATGATCTTGATAAAATTGGACAAGGATTTGATGGCGAAGATGAAATTTTGTATGAGCGAGGCAGTAGTTTTGAAGTAGTCGACGCCAAGGAAAAGCAGGCGGGGCTGATCCTCATTCTGAAAGAGGTCTGAAAATGGCTCGTTGGTGGTGGAAATATGACAGATTAAAACCGGTCGTAATTCTTTGCAGTACATGCTCGCATTTGCACTTTGACGGGGAAACGTGTGACGCTTTCCCCTACGGCATTCCAGACCGTTACATCCGCAATGGAGAAGAACACAGGTCAAACGTTCCAGGAGATCGCGGAATTGCGTTTGAACCGTGGAAAAGTCAAGAGGATTATAGACAATTTCTTGATAAGCACTTTTCAGTGCGTTATGGTCTAAATCCTGAACAAATCCAAAAGATTTCGGACGATTTTGTCAGCATGGTAGAGGAAGCCATAAAACAAAATGAGAATCCTTCAGGTAGATAGCTCATCCACCAGTCGTGGAAGGAGTTTCCGAGGTCGTCGCCATGACAGGCGGCGGCCTCTGTTTTATGCCAAAACGTAGAAAGGGGTGAGAGCATTGGCAGACGTTTCTCGCATGATCGACTTTAAGAAAAAGGCGGCAGCGAAGCAGCTTGTTTTTGGCGAGGTCTACGTGCCGAACGAGAAAGACACTGACGGCAACTGGATGACTGCGGACACGATCGAGAAAATGGCGCACGCCTTCCTTCATGAGGCGCGGATGCAGCAGATTGACCGCAATCACACCGGCGCGCGCGACAAGGGCGAAGTGGTCGAATCGTTCATTGCCCGCAAGGGCGACCCGGATTTTACTGAGGGCGCGTGGGTCGTGGGCGTGCACGTCACTGACAACGACGTATGGGAGCAGATCGAAAAGGGCGAGCTGACCGGCTTTTCGATTGAAGGAACGGGAACGCTCATTCCCGAAAACGAACCTGACAAGGAGGGCGAAAAGGAAGAATTGTATTTTCGCCGCATCCCGGCCCGCAGATGAAAATCAATTCCGTTTGTCCCCGGCGTCAATCCACAATTTCAAAAAAAATTTCTTCGTTTTTTGTCACCCGTACTCCTCCAAAAGGCACGCTGATCCAGACAGTCACACGGTTCGTTGCACCTTGAGCCCGATTTAAAATAAACCAAAATTCCCTATTGACAGAAAAAATGAACAGTGCTATTATTCCAACCATCAACAAAAAACACAAGTTCGTTTCCAGACGAACAAGTGAACTTTAGGAGGAAATCACAATGAAAAAATCACTGTTTGCCCTTGCATTCGCATCCCTGTTCGCCGCGTCCTGCGCGTTTGCCGCATATGTCCCCGGCGAGACCAAGAAGCTGGTCGTCGGCACCTCGTGCACCTACCCGCCCTATGAGTTCGTCAGCCCCGAAGGCAAGCCCTCCGGTTTCGACATCGAGCTGATGGAGGCCATCGGCGCAAAAATGGGCGTCGCGATCGAGTGGTTCGATACCGGCAAGTTCGACTCGCTGCTCGCCGCCATCCCCACCGGCAAGGTCGACTGCGCCATCGCCGGCATGAGCGCCACCAAGGAGCGCGCCAAGAGGATGCTCTTCTCCGACATCTACGAAGTGTCGCACAGCGCCATCGTCACCAAGGCTTCGCTTTCGCCCAAGAACGACGCCGATCTCAAGGGCCTCGTCGGCTCCGTCCAGCAGGGCACCGTTCAGGAGACCGCGCTCCTGCCCATCAAGGATCAGTTCGGCTTCGAGCTCAAGCTCTTCCCCAAGTTTGACGACTGCATGCTCGACATGGTCACCGGCCGCACCGACTTCTCGCTGATGGACATCCCCGTCGCCCACAAGTACATGGCCATGCCTGCCTTCCAGGGCAAGATCAAGATCGCCTACAGCAAGATCATCACCGGCGCCGGCAAGGCCATCGCCATGCCTCTGGGCAGCGACGCGCTCGCCGCCGACATCAACAAGGCCCTCGCCGCCCTCGAAGCCGACGGCACCGTCCAGGCGCTGCGCGACAAGTGGGGCATCAAGTTCGAGATCTGATCATTCCGCAAAAAATCAAATCCAGTTCATTTTCTGTCAACTGATAAATTTTCAGTTGACAGAAATTCTTTAGAGTGATATAGTTCCTTCATTCAATGAACTCAACTTCAATTTCGCATCACGGCGAAAGAAGAGTTCGCAAAAATTTTGACGCACGGAGGCGTTTTACAATGGATAAGAGCAAAATCAAAAAGATCGTTCTGGCCTATTCTGGCGGCCTTGACACCTCGATCATCATCCCCTGGCTGAAGGAGAACTACAACAATCCCGAGATCATCGCCGTGTCCGGCAACGTCGGACAGGCCGACGAGCTTGAAGGCCTTGAGGAGAAGGCGCTCAAGACCGGCGCGAGCAAGCTGATCGTCGCCGACCTCGTCGACGAGATGATGGACGAGATCGTCATCCCCGCTCTGAAGATGGACGCCAAGTACGAGACGTATCTGCTCGGCACCGCGTTCGCCCGCCCCATCATCGCCAAGAAGCTTTGCGAGGTTGCCAAGGCCGAAGGCGCCGACGCCATCGCTCACGGCGCGACCGGCAAGGGCAACGATCAGGTGAGATTCGAGCTGGCCATCAAGCGCTTCCTGCCCGATATCCCCATCATCGCCCCCTGGCGCGAGTGGGACATCAAGTCGCGCGACGAAGAGATCGACTACGCCGAGGCGCACAAGATCCCGCTCAAGATCTCGCGCGAAACCAACTACTCCAAGGACAAGAACATCTGGCACCTCAGCCACGAAGGCCTTGACCTCGAAGACCCCGCGAACGAGCCGAACCTCGACAAGCCCGGCTTCCTCGAGATGGGCGTTTCGCCCTACGCCGCGCCCGACAAGCCCGAATACGTGAGCATCGACTTCGAAGCCGGCGCCCCCGTAGGCCTGAACGGCGTCAAGATGAAGCCCGCTGACATCGTCTGGAAGCTGAACGAGATCGGCGGACGCAACGGCGTCGGCATCATCGACATCGTCGAGAACCGCCTTGTCGGCATGAAGGACCGCGGCGTGTACGAGACGCCCGGCGGCACCATCCTCTACTTCGCCCATGCCCAGCTCGAGATGATCACGATGGACAAGGACACGCTGCACCTCAAGCAGAAGCTGGCCGTCGACTTCGCCGACATGATCTACAACGGCAAGTGGTACACCCCGCTCCAGGAAGCCCTCTGCGCCTTCGCCAACGAAGCCAACAAGTACGTCACCGGCACCGTCAAGCTGAAGCTGTACAAGGGCAACATCATCCCCGCCGGCACCACCTCGCCCTGCACCCTCTACTCCGAAAACCTCGTCACCTTCGGCGAGAGCGACTACGATCAGTCTCAGGCCGCCGGCTTCATCAACCTCTGGGGCCTGCCCATCACTGTCCACGCCATGCGCGAGCAGGGCAAGCTGTAAACGCCTCCAGCAAAACACACGCACAAAAGAGGTCCGGGATTTTTTCCGGACCTCTTTGCTTTTTACTGCTTATGCCGCATCCCGGGGCCACAGGCGGCGCTGCAGCGCCGCAAAGGCTGTGCGCACGGCGGGGCCGGCGGCGCACAGCTGCCAGGCCAGTGCCATCGGATAGTTGGCAACGAGCATCCTGCCCCACACAGCCGGCCAGTTCCCGGGCAGGCCGCCGTTCAGCAGCAGCATGGCCGAAAAGCTCATATACGGGCACATCATGCTCACCATGCAGCAGCTCACGACGATGGGAATAAAACGCGGCCGCACGTTCAGGCGGCGCACGACGGCAAGGGCTAGTTTGTGCGCCACTGGGCTGATGATCGGGAATTCAACGGCCAGCGCCGCGGCGCAGAGCTGGAGCATCTCAGCGGCCGTGCGGGATGAAAAACCGGCCAGGCCGGCCGGCGAGAGCCAGACGTTGTACAGCACCATCCAGACGACCATCGTCGGGATCATCATCAGCGTAAAGACCAGTTCCTGAAACTTCGTTTTGGGCATCGTGAAAACCTCTTTTGGGAAAAAATAAATGAGCCGCTGGAACGCAACCGGACTTATGTCGGGGTTCCAACGGCTCATTGCGTATGAGATTATACCACAAAGTCAAAGACAGATTCAAAGCCGACACAAGGACACGAAGAAAAA
>JAGAYQ010000354.1 GCA_017940445.1 Pyramidobacter sp.
CTGTCGATCACGCGCTTGGCTTTTTTGCTGTAGACGACGATGTTCATTCCCAGCGACTGGGCGGAATACTCGGCGCCGTCAAGCATGATCGAGGAGCGGAAGCCTCCGTCCTCGCCGGTGCTGATCAGCCGCACGCCGAGATCACCGACGCTGAGCACTTCATCGATGCGCGTGGCGTCAAGTTCCTCCAGAACCTTTTTCCCTCCGTCGCTGACAGCGGCGTAGGCGTGATGACGTGTGCCGCGCAGCATCATGTCAAGGCCGAGGGCGGCGAACAGCTGGCGGTGCGTGTCGGTCAGGCGGCGTGCGCCTTCTTCGAGCACGGAGATGAACGTCACGAGGTCGGGATCGTTCAGCCGGCGCAGGTACTCGGCAAAACTGCTTTCCAGGTAGAGCGGGCGCAGGTCGGCAGCGACGGTGTGACTGGTTCCGTCTTTAGCGGTGAAGCCGATCTCGCAGACGCCGGCGCCGCTTGCCGGGACGCAGGAGATCACGCCTGAGGGGGAGGCGGACACGGCTTTTTCAAGGGGCGAGAACGGGCGCGTGAGCGGAGATGCGATCAGCTGCACGTCAAACGCCTGCTCCCACGGTGTCTGGAAATAAAGCCGGCCGTTGAACTTGGTAACATAAGGGCCGTTGGGCCAGGAGGCGATATACGCGCCTTTTTCGATGGGAGCGCGTGCGTCGGCGTAGCGGTGTGACGCTGGGGATGCAGCAAACAGCGTTCCCGGACCGCCGTACAGCAGCGTCGACAGAGCCGGCAGCGGATCATGATAGTCAAAAGCTGCCCTGTCGATCACTTTGTGGCTGACAGGATCGTAGACGACGAAGTTGAGCCCCCGCTGCGCGGACGCGTACTCGACGCCGTCAACGCGCAGGCTGAGGCGCGTATACACGGGCGAAGCTGCGGCCGAAGGATCGGCGTAGACGTTCAGCTCGACGAACGAGCCGTCGGTCTCGGTCTCATAGTGAAGCGCCCCGCTTGCCGAATTCTGGATCGTCAGAACGTTGCTGCCCTGCACCGCGGCGAGGCAGACATCTCCGTCATCCTTTCCGGCCACAGCGAGCAGCAGCGCGCCGCTTTCGCGCGCGTCGGAGATATAGCGGACGAGATCGTCCTCTTCGCGCAGGTTGCGTCCGGCGACGCTGGGAAGGAGGCTGAACGACTGCGTCTTCACCGTGCTGTCGACGGCGAGTCCGGCTTCGATCCGTGTCGGCGAAACGCTGCCCAGTTCGGCAGCAGCCCAGCGGAACTGCTGGCCGCTGGCACGGCGAAGAAGACGCGGCTGCAGACGTGCACCGATTCCGCGCAGGATGATGCTGTCTGCTGTCAGAGCTCGGTCGATCAGCTTGAAGTAGAGCGTGCCGCGCTGCTCGTACACTTCCATCTGTCCGGGGAAAAACAGACACGGCGTCGCGCTGTCGATCACGCGCTGCTCACTGCCGAGGGCACCCGCGCCGTCGAACGGCTCGCCGGCATAGAGCCAGCGGGGGGCGATCGTCAGAGGCAGTTCTGTGGCCGGCAGCTTGTGTGCGCTCCCCCCCGCGAACGAGACGCGCAGGCGGTACTCACCGGGGGCGGGGAGCGGCAGATAGATCTGCGTCATCTCCACGTCCTGCGGCGGCATGTCACGCAGCAGCGAAGCGGAGGCGTCGCATCCTGGGATCGGCGTCCCGTCGGTATCCAGTACATCGGCCCGCAGTGAAAGGCCGTTCTCGCCCCGGCCGGAC
>JAGAYQ010000355.1 GCA_017940445.1 Pyramidobacter sp.
CGCACGTCGACCACACGGAGCACGACGCGCACGTCATCATCACCGAGTACGGCCTCGCCGACCTGAGATGCAAGACGGCCTACGAGCGAGCCGAGCTGCTGATCGAAAACTGCGCGCATCCGCGCTTTCGCCCCGCGCTGCGCGAGTTCGTCGCCCGCCAGTACGCCAAGAAAGGCCACTGCCACGGCTTCGCCCCGGAAGATTTGATCCTCTGGCAGCAGGCCGTCGACGAAATAAACGCGGCCGAGAGCGCTCCCGCCAAGCCGGCGAAGGCGAAAAAGAAAAAGTCGTAAGTCCAAACACAAAGAATACACACACTCCCCGCGTGCGGAAACACTGTTCGCACGCGGGGAGTTTGCCGTTCCACATGGAACACAGAGCGAAACTGCCGCTCCGGGAAGAACTATTTCCGGCGCGGCGTTTTTTGCATCGTGAAGGTTATTTTTGAATTTTGCGACAGCTTCGGTATCTTGTTTTTCGCTTTTTCCGACAGATAAAGATTCCGCACTTTCGAGCTATATAGCGCCGGCCGAAAATAAATTGCCCCTGTATTTAGTGTTTTGGACTTTACTTTCCGTCGTCGGTGGTGTAAGATTGAGCGCAAAAGATCACTCGCGGCGGAGCGATTTTCCGCCGCCATTTTTTGGGAAAAGAGGGGCGCCGCATGATACAGACGATCAAGAAGCGCGACGGGCGCATGGCCCCGTTCAACGAGGACCGCATCACCCGCGCGATCTTCCTTGCCGCTTCCGCCGTAGCCGAGAAGGAAGGCACGGCGGCCGACTACCGCATCGCCGAGGGGCTGACCTCGCAGATCGTGCGCCGGCTGAACGAAAAGTTCGGCACGGCCGTTCCGAGCGTGGAAGACGTTCAGGACATGGTGGTCAAGGTACTCATCGACAACGGGCACGCCCGTACGAGCGAAGCGTACATCACCTACCGCAACGAAAGAACGCGCGTCCGCGACTCGCACACCCGGCTGATGAAGGCCATCGAGGAGATCACCTTCGCCGACGCTTCGCAGGCCGACGCCAAGCGCGAGAACGCCAACATCAACGGCAACACGGCCATGGGCACGATGCTGGAGTACGGCAGCGCCGTGTCGCGCGAGTTCTGCAAGACGCATGTGATGAACCCCGCTCACGCCGCGGCGCACGACGCGGGCGACATCCACATCCACGACATGGACTTTATGAACATGGGCACGCTGACGTGCTGCCAGATCGACATCCGCAAGCTGTTCGCAGGCGGCTTCTCCACGGGCCACGGTTTCCTGCGCGAGCCGCAGGACATCATGAGCTACGCGGCGCTGGCGGCCATCGCCATCCAGAGCAACCAGAACGACCAGCACGGCGGCCAGAGCATCCCCTTCTTCGACTACGGGCTGGCGCCCGGCGTGACGAAGACGTACCGCAAGCTGTACTCGGCCGAGCTTGAGCGCGCGCTCAAGCTGCTGCACGGCCTCGACGCCAGGGAGGCGGTGAAGGCCGCCGTCGCCGCGTCGGAAGCCGAGTGCGGCCCCATCAGCATCGATCGCAGCGAAGCCCGCGAGCGGACCGAGCGCACCGCGCTGGCAGGCGCTACGGGCGTGAGCGAAGACGAGATCGCGCGTCTGCAAACGTTCGCTCACGAGACGGCGCTGGACGAGACCAACCACCGCACCTATCAGGCGATGGAGGCGTTCATCCACAACCTGAACACGATGCACTCGCGCGCCGGCGCGCAGGTGCCGTTTTCGAGCATCAACTTCGGCACCGACACGTCGCCGGAAGGGCGCATGGTGTCGCGCAACCTGCTGCTGGCCACCGAGAAGGGGCTCGGCAACGGCGAGACGCCGATCTTCCCCATCCTCATCTTCAAGGTCAAAGAGGGCGTCAACTACAACGAAGGCGATCCCAACTACGACCTGCTCAAGCTGTCGTGCCGGGTGACGAGCAAGCGCCTGTTCCCCAACTTCAGCTTCCTCGATGCGCCGTTCAACGCCCAGTATTACAAGGCCGGCGATCCCGACACGGAAGCCACCTACATGGGCTGCCGCACGCGCGTGGTCGCCAACCGGTGCGGCGAGTCCACCGTCAGCGGCCGCGGCAATCTCTCGTTCACCACGATCAACCTGCCCCGCCTCGGCATCCTCCACGGCTGTCTGAACGGCGCGACGGCCGATCTGGACGCGTTCTTCAAAGACCTCGACGCCAAGATCGACCTGGTGGTCGATCAGCTGCTTGAGCGCATGCAGATCCAGGGACACAAGCGCGTGAAGAACTTCCCCTTTCTGATGGGACAGGGCATCTGGCGCGGTTCCGAAGGCCTGGGCTACGAGGACGAGCTGGCCGACGTCATCCGTCAGGGCACGCTCACCGTCGGCTTCATCGGCCTGGCCGAGTGCCTCAAAGCCCTCACGGGCAAGCACCATGGCGAAAGTGCCGAGTCTCAGGAGCTGGGGCTGCGCATCATCCGCCACATGCGTAAGCGTATGGACGAGGCCGCGGAGCAGTACGACCTCAACTTCTCGCTCATCGCCACGCCGGCCGAAGGCCTTTCGGGCCGCTTCACCCGCATCGACGCGAAGAAGTTCGGCAAGATCCCCGGCGTCACCGACCGCGAATACTACACCAACTCGTTCCACGTGCCCGTGTATCACAAGATCGGCGTGTTCGA
>JAGAYQ010000356.1 GCA_017940445.1 Pyramidobacter sp.
GATAGCCGGCAGACCAAGGACATTGGTCCACAGGTAATCAGGCGCGCTTGACGGGCGTATCGGGTAGATCACGTAAGGACCGTAAATGTCCTTCGTAGCCTGTTCTATGACAGGCAGCCATGGCGTGTCCACGTCAGTCTTTGAAGGCGGAAGCCCCTCACCGCGTCCGCTGACTTCAACATCATCATAGCCCAGTTCGCGAATAGCACGCTCTACCTTATCGAACACATCTTCCGGGGTCTGATCAGGAACAAGGCGAATGTTGACCGTCGCTTCGGCAGCTGCGGGAACTACGCCATTGGCTCCGGCGCTGATTTTCGTGATGCAGAATGTCGGCGTATTGTTGAGCCGGTCATAGAATTCGCAGCCGTGAGTATCGACTTTGGTATCGTAGATCCGCTCCAGATCAGAGGCTGCGCTGGGCATAGCCGAATAGATCTCGTATTCACGAGCTCTCGGGGGACGAATGTTGTCGTAAAATCCGGGCACGTTCACAGTGTCGCCAGTTTTCAGTTTGTTCAACAGCTCGACAAGGCGCCAGGCCGCATTCGGCAGTACGGGCGCATAGCGCGAATGGACATTTTTATTCATCGTCCGCACTCGCAGCGTGATTTCCAGAGAACCCTTGCACCCCAAAGCAATAATCGGCAGCCCACCAGGGTCTTTAGGTCCGTCGGAGAAGAAGACGAGATCGGCTTTCAGACGCTCGCGGTTCTGCGACAGAAACTCAGGCAGACCGAGAGAGCCGCTTTCTTCACAGCCTTCGAACAGGCAGATCACGTTGACAGGCAGCTCTCCAGTCTCTTTCAGCCAGAAGTCGATCGCTTCCAGATGCGCCATCAGAGGAGATTTGTTGTCGGCCGAACCGCGGCCATAGACCTTGCCGTCAATGATCGTCGGCGTAAAAGGCGGCGTGCGCCACTGGTCAAGCGGTGCAACCGGCTTCACGTCGTAATGAGCGTAAATCAGGACCGTGCGTTTGCGTGGATCGTGTCCCCAGCGGCCTTCAAGCACAGGGTAAGGCTTAACGGGATGTTGGGTTACTTCCAGACCGATCGACTGCATCTTTTGAGCGATCATCTCGCAGCACTCTTCAACCCCCTCTCCTGTCTCACTGACGCTGGGCTGAGCAATGAGCTTCAGCCAATCGTCCAGCAGCCGTTCCCTGCTGTTTTCAAGAAACTCTCGGCTTCTCTGCCGCAGTTCTATATCGTTCATACTGTTTCACTCCTTCTGTTCAAAACAGGCTCCCGCCGGCCATGCGGCAGGAGCCTGTTCGTTCGCTCGCAAAAAAACTAGAACGGACCGTAGTGCATCATCTGAGCTGCGGCCACAAGCACACTGCCAAGAATCACCCAGACGATGAAAAGTTTCCACATGAAGCGCATCCAGCGATCGTAAGGGATGTTCGCAACAGCCAGATTGCCCATCAGAGCCGAGCTCCAGGGCAGGATGTAGTTGCAGAAGCCGTCGCCAAAGTGATAGGCAAGCACAGCCGTCTGACGCGTGATGCCGACCATGTCGGCCAGAGGGGCAAAGATGGGCATGACGGCACCAGCCTGTCCGCTGGCGGAGACAATCGGTACGTTAACAAGGATGTTCGCCCAGAACATCGCCATGCCGCGGATGGGCGCAGGCACAACCTGCATCACGCTGACAAGGCCGTGAACAATGGGATCGATGATCTTGCCGGCTGTGAAAACCATCGAGATTGAGCGCGACAGACCGATGACCAGAGCCGTCGCGAGAAGCTTCTGTCCGCCGGTGATGAACATCAGGGCGATATCGGTCGGTGCGAAGCCGCCGATCAGGCCGCTGACCACAGCCAGCCAGAGGAAAACGATCGAAATGTTGTTCGTTCCCCACTTCCAGTTGATGCAGCCGTAAACGAGAACGGAAAGCGCGACGACCAGCGCAAGCAGGTTGAGCACTTTGCGGAAGTCAAGAACGTGATTGTCGAGCTCGCTGTTCTCCATGCTCTTTGTGTCGGCCAGGTCAAGGTCGTACATGGGGCTCAGCTGAGGATTTTTACGAACGCTGCGGGCATAGCGCACCAGCCAGATGCTGGTGACGAACCAGTAGACGAACAGGCTGAAAAAGCGGTAGCCGATGCCGGAGTAGGCAGGCAGCTCAGCAATGCTCTGTGCGAGGATGGTCGAAGAGACGTTGAGCGTTCCCGTAGAGAAGCCGATGGCGCCGCCCAGCAGCGGAATGGCCGCTCCGACGATGGAATCAAAGCCCATTGCCCGTACCATAAGGATGATGATCGGTGTGAACGCAATGAAGATTGTTACGCTCTGCGTGGTGGCAATCAGCGCGCAGACAAGCATCAGCGCGGGGATGAAAATCGACTCCATGCCGCCGAACTTCTTCACGATCACAGCAATCAGCGCCTGCACCGCGCCAGTTTTGAGCAGTACATGAAACGCGCCGCCGACAACAATGGTCATGATGATCAGCGAAGCCTGCGCAAGGCATCCCTTGATGATGTACGTGGGGATCTCCCAGGGATACACCGGCGTGTTGGGGATGTACTTGAACTTGTCGGCCAGAACAACCTTAATGCCTGCTGCGTTAGTCACGCGCTCATAGGTTCCGGCCGGGATGATCCAGGTGAGGATCGTAGCGATGATGACGATCGTTGTGATCAGCACAAACATGTGCGGCATCCGGAACGGTTTCTTCGCCTTTGCTTCTGACATGAAAAACTCCTCCTTTTTTACTTTGAATCCACAAGATAATCTTTGACCAGCCGATCAAAGACAGCAACACCAACCTGAAGCGCTTCAAGACTAGGCCGGAACAGCGGAGAATGCGTCGACGGCCGGCGCGCTTCACCCTGCGGGGTAATGCCAAGCCGCATCGTTCCCGCCGGACGGAGCTGCGCATAAAACGCGAAGTCCTCGCCGCCCATGCGTGTTTTCAGCTCCTTCACATTCTCCGCACCAAGCACCTTGCCTGCCGCGGCGCGAATCCGGTTCTCGGCAGCGTCGTCAATCGGACACGAAGGACAGCCCACCAGATACTCAAACTTCGCTTCCACGCCATGCAGCGCAGCGACAGCATCGACGGTTTCTTTCATGCGTTCCATCACCAGCGACTGCACGTCTTTTTTCAGCGTGCGCACGGTCCCCGTCAGCTTGGCAACACTGGGGATGATGTTCATAGCCGTGCCGGCGTGGAACTCGCACACGGAGATGACTGCCGCGTCACGGGCATCGATCTCTCGCGAGACGATCGTCTGCAGAGCTTCGACGATACGTGAGCCGGCAACGATCACGTCCTGCGTCTGATGAGGACGCGCGCCGTGCCCGCCTTTGCCGTTTAGGGTAACGCGGAACTCATCGGAGTTAGCATGACTGAATTCGCGAAACACGCCAACTTCCCCCACATGCAGATCGGCGTCGCCGTGCGAAACCAGGATCACATCCACGTTCGGATTTTCCAAGGCCCCAGCTTCGATCATCGCTTTTGCGCCTTCCAGCGTTTCCTCACCCGGCTGGAATACGAACTTGAGCGTTCCTTTCATCTTTTCGGCCAGATTCTGCTCCACCGCGCGTCTGAGCACGCCGAGCATGACTGTCGTGTTCAGATCATGCCCGCAGGCATGCATGCATCCGGGAATTTCAGACTTCCACGCCACCGGCGCAGCCTCTTCGAGCGGCAGCGCATCGCAGTCAGCGCGGAGCGCCAGCGTAGGTCCGGGCAGAGCTCCTTTGATCACAAACACCGCGCCGACATCCAGGCCGTTCGGCACAGGCTGCATGCCCATCTCGGCTGCACGGTCGCGAACATATTTCGTCGTCCAGGGTACATTCATGCCCAGTTCTGGATGACGGTGCAGATCTTTGTAGACACCTTCCAGCCATTCCACAAATGATGAATCAAAATTCCACTTTGAATCCGCCATGAGCTTCCCCCCTGTAAAATCTTCTGATCCTGAATGTACCCGAAACGTCTGATTATTTCAAACTGTTATAATCGATAGCCTTGCTCTAAGTATAATTTTGATTTATACTTAGCAGGTAAAATGTTCATAAGGGGGGAGCAATGATGGAGCTGCGCGAGCAGAAATATGTGCTGGCAATCGCCGGTTGCCGCAACATCTCCCGGGCGGCCGAGGCCCTTCACGTCACTCAGCCGGCGCTCAGCGCCTTTCTGTTGAAACTTGAACGTTCGCTCGGAGCTCCACTGTTCGAACGTCACGGGCGCGA
Organism: Pyramidobacter sp.; assembly: GCA_017940445.1. GTDB lineage: Bacteria > Synergistota > Synergistia > Synergistales > Dethiosulfovibrionaceae > Pyramidobacter. The sequence continues at coordinate 4,215 of JAGAYQ010000356.1, forward strand.
GCTCGTTCCCACACCGGTCGGACAGCTGTACGTCGAAAAATCGGCGCGTATCCTGGACATCGAACGGGAATACGAGCAGGAACTGGCCGTACTGCTGCGCAACCGCGAACTGCC
>JAGAYQ010000039.1 GCA_017940445.1 Pyramidobacter sp.
AGCGCTTCAAGCGCAGTTTTAGTCATAAGCCGATAATCAGCATGGTTGAAAACGAGTTCAACGCCCATCATCTGCATCAATCTGTAAAAGGACTCTGCCGTAAAACGTTTGAAAAAACTGTCGGTTGTTCGGGCATTACGAACGCCATAGACGATTTGTGCTCCTTCTTTGTATTTTTTAATCATTTGGTTAATAACGTTAATGTCATCTTGCAAGTCTGCGTCGATTGAAATACTGATATCTGCATGGTCTTTAACTGTCATTAGCCCAGCAAGGACTGCGTTTTGATGTCCACGATTACGTGAAAGACTCAGTCCCGCGAAATGATAATCAAGAACATGTATCTGTTGAATCAATTCCCATGTACGGTCCTTGCTTCCGTCATTGACGAAAAGTATACGGCTGTCATCGCTGATTTCTTTCTCGGTTATCAGCTCTTTTAGCTTGCTCAGAAAAGTTTTTGATGATTCAGGTAAAACTTCTTCTTCATTGTAGCAGGGGACGACTATGTATAAAACAGGTATAAAACTAGCTTGCACGAAAAACTCTCCATTCATGTAAAATCTTTTTTCCACATTAATACCTCATGACTTGTCTTTGTGCAAGATGTCTATTTTTTTTTGTGTGTGTGTGTATGTACTGGTTGTATGCGTTAAGCAGAGCGATGAAATGCTACTAACATTTTGTCAATGATGTAGCTATGTACTGAATAATTCCAATTCTGTGGTACGTTGAGAAGTCTCGTTCCTGCGGGGGCTGTTTCGTGGTAAGATTATGAACGATTCATGAACGAAAAACGGAGGCGGTATGATGAACCTGCGGCGATTTTGCGGACTGGCGGCGCTGATGCTGTGCGCGCTGACGGCGCCGGCGCACTCGGCGTTTCAGATCGATGTGCGGCCGGGATACGGCGTGACGGGGCGAAAGTGGCTTTCGGATTACAATCCCTGCCTGCGCGGCACGGATTATGACACGCCGGTGTTCGTGATGGAGGGCAGGGAACCGGGCGGAACAGCGTTTTTGTTTGCGGGTACCCACCCGCGGGAGATCGCGGGCCCGGTCTCGGCAGCGATCCTTCTTGAGAACGCGGCTGTTTCGCGCGGGACGCTGTTTGTCATCCCCTGTCTCAACGTCGCGGGCATGAGCGTGCCCGATGCGCTGGGGCAGGTGCCGCACGAACTGATCGTCGAAACTCGCGGCGGAAAGCGCGTGCTGTATTACGGCGACCGGCGCATCCCGCTGAAAGCGGGCGAGTCGGACCCGGCGGAGTTCCGTCATCCGAGCGGCTATACCCATCCAGACGGCAGCGAGTGGCGCAACGTCAACCGCAATTACCCAGGCGTGCAGGACGGGACGCCGGCGCAGATGGTGTGTTTCGGCGTGATGGAGCTGATCCGCCGCGAGAACATCGGCACTTGCCTTGACGTTCACGAGGCGACGGCGCCGGAAAGCGTGTTCGACCCCAGAACGGGAAAGACGCACCCCGGCGGCACGCTGTCGTACTCGCTGATCACGCATCCCAAATATATCGATACGGCGATCGAGATGATCTTTGACCTGGAAGAGCGCGGCGTGAATCTGAAGCCGGAGCAGTCGATCCCCGGCTTCCGCGGCATTTCGCACTTTGAGATCGGCGAGGGGACAGCGTGCGTGCCCTTCCTGAGCGAGACGCCCAACCCGGCGCAGAACGATCACGCCGTCGGCGCCGATCCGCTGAACGATGCCCGGCACCCGATCGCTGAGCGCGTCGCGATCCAGCTGGAGATCTTCCGTGAATGGCTTGGCAGATGCGGCGAGATCACGGGCGCGCCTGTCGAGCTGACGGGGTTGCCGGACAAATCTCAGATCGAGCTCGACGGCGTGTGGGCGTGGCTGCGGTAGGGCTGATGAGGCAGCGTCATATAACCTGAGGATAAAAAGTTTATCATCAGATTGGAATGGACTGCCGGTGCCTGAGAGAGATGTTTTTATGCTATAATAAAAATGTCCTGGGATGATTTAACGAGTTTTTTGTGTTTTCACACATCACTCTGTCGCAAAGGATCGGTGAGCTCGTAAAGAAAAGCGGCGCCGGCGGAAAAGAATTTTGTATACATCATTTAAACTACTTTTCAAATGTGGGCTTTTGTTCTATAATTGCCTCAGTCGAAAAGTTATTTCGGCATTTGCACAGCATCAAAAAATCCACAGGAGGGATCGACAGTGAAAAAACGGAACGTAATTGCTTTGGCGCTTGTGGGCATCTTTGCGGCCTCGACCGCGTTCGCGGCCAGCCAGTTCATCATGGGCACGGGCGGCACCTCGGGCACCTACTACCCGCTGGGCGGCGCGATCTCGCAGATCATCACCGACCACTCGGGCGGCAAGGTTGCCTGCGTCGCTCAGGCGACCGGCGCTTCGGTTGAGAACCTGAATCTGCTCAACGCCGGCGACATCGACCTGGCGCTCGTCCAGAACGATACGGCCGACTACGCCAAGAAGGGCGAGATGTTCTTCAAGGCTCCGCTCAAAAACGTGGTCGCCATCTGCCGCATCTATCCTGAGCACATTCAGGTCGCGGTCAACCCCGAGAGCGGCATCACCTCTCTGGCCGAGTTCAAGGATCACAAGGTGTCGATCGGCGCGCCCGGCTCCGGCAACGAAGCGAACGCCCGTCAGATCCTCGGTGAGCTTGGTCTCTTCAACGGCGAAAAGTACGAAGGATTTGAGCCTCACTTCCTGTCCTACGCCGAGACCACGTCGAACTTCAAGGATCGTCTGATCGACGGCTTCATGTTCACGACTGGCGCTCCCAACTCCGGCATCCAGGAGATCGTGACGGCCCAGCCGCTCCGCTTCATCCCCATTGACGGCGAGCTCCGCGACAAGATCATCGCCAAGTATCCTTTCTTCGCCCCCGCGGTCATTGAGAAGGGCACTTACAGCGGCCTTACCAGCGACGTGCAGACGATCGCCGTTCAGGCCTGCCTTGTGGCCCGCCGTGACATGAGCGATGACGAAGCCTACGCGCTCACCAAGGCCATCTTCGAGAACCTTGAGGCGCTCGGCAACGCGCACGCCAAGGGCAAGAGCCTGACGCTGGCTCACGCTCTCGACGGCATGACGCTCGACATCCACCCCGGCGCTCTCAAGTACTACAAAGAGGTCGGACTGGTCAAATAGCCGGATAACACCCGGTTCCATGTGTGAACAGGCGGGAGGGGCCGGAAGGCTCCTTCCGCTTTTTCGGATTAATACTCATGCGCGATTAAAATGCTCATCGCGCGGCCGCGCCAAAATCAGGCGCGGCAGTCGGCGCCTGACGGCGCCACGCCGTCTCATGCGTTTTTCGTTAAAACGGCTAATAATACGTTAGCCGTTTTAACGAACAGTATAACCGCCGCGTGCGAAAGGGGACAGGAACATGAAAAAAATCGCGCTGTGGCTTGCGTTCTGCGCCGTGCTCGGGATCGCCGTGTTTGCCTGCGTGCCGCGTCTGTATCTGACTGCGGAGGACGAGGGCGGGAAGGTCGTTTTCATCCTGCCCGTCTATGAGGGCGACCGCTACACGATCCGCTTTATCCATTCGGTAGCCCGCCGTCCGGTGGACGAAATTTACGAGATCGCCTCCGACTGCTCGATCCTGCGCGAGACGGTCTACGACATGATGGGCGCGGGGCTGCCCTATGAGCCGGCAGCGGGGCAGACCTTTACGGTGGAAGACGGCAAATACCACATCCGCGGTTTTGACATGCGCATTCCCGCGCTGACGTACCGGATCAACAAGGTCGTGGCCGATCACACGCTGCTGATCGGGCGCGATGTGTATCCGCTCAAGCGCTGGGCGGCTCCCGGCAAGCCGCTGACGTTCCGCGTGCGCCGCCTGACGCCGGTACAGGTGTTCCCGATCTGGCGCGCTTTGCGCGCGGCATAACAGAAAGGAGAGTTCTAGTCAATGGACGAGCTCAAAAAACAGGAAGCTGCATCTCCCGTCGAAGAGAAAAAGCAGCTGAACGCCAACACCGTGAGCGACGAAAAGGTCGTTCAGGAAAACCTTGAGAAATACGACAGCGAATCGCGTTACCGCCGCCCCGACGGCTTCTGGGGCATGGCCATCAAGGTGCTCTGCATCGCCTTCTCGCTGTTCCAGTTCTACACCGCCGGATTCGGCGTGCTGCCTGCGCAGATCCAGCGCCCCATCCACGTCTTCTTCACCTTCGTGCTCGTGTTCCTGCTCTATCCCTCGTGCTCCTCGTTCTCGCGCAAAACCATGCACTGGCTTGACGTGCTGCTGGCAGCCTGCGCCGGTGCGACCATGATCTATCTTGTCGTCAACTACCAGGAGATCATGTACCGCGGCGGCATCCCCACCCAGTTCGACCTCATCTTCGGCGCGCTGGCCATCCTCTTCACCTTTGAAGTCGCCCGCCGCATCGTCGGCTGGCCCATCGTCCTCGTCGCGCTGGTGTTCGTGCTCTACGCCCGCTTCGGCAAGTACCTGCCCGGTTTCTTCGCCCACCGCGGCTTCACCTGGACCCGCATCATCAACCACATGTATCTGACGACAGAAGGCATCCTCGGATCGCCCATCGGCGTTTCGTCCACCTTCGTCTTCATGTTCATCCTCTTCGGCGCCTTCCTGAACAAGACCGGCCTCGGCAAGTTCTTCATCGACCTTGCCCTCGCCGCTGCCGGACATCAGGCCGGCGGCCCCGCCAAAGTCGCCGTCATCTCCTCCGGCTTCTTCGGCACCATCTCCGGAAGCTCCGTAGCCAACACCGTCACCACCGGAACGTTCACCATCCCGCTGATGAAATCCATCGGCTACGAAGGACACTTTGCCGGCGCCGTCGAAGCAGCCTCGTCCACCGGCGGACAGCTCATGCCTCCCATCATGGGCGCGGCAGCCTTCATCATGTCCGACTTCATCGGCGTCCCCTACATCACCATTGCCATCGCCGCCGTCCTTCCCGCTCTGCTGTACTACATGGCCGTCTTCATCATGATCCACATGGAAGCCAAGCGGCTCGGACTTAAAGGACTGCCGAGAGAGCAGCTGCCCAACACGAAGAAGATCTTCATGGAGGGCGGACA
>JAGAYQ010000357.1 GCA_017940445.1 Pyramidobacter sp.
GTCGGCAACAACAACACGATCACCAACAATGACGTGTTCGTCCTCGGCAACAACGTGACGACCACGGTCGGCAACTCCGTGTACCTCGGCTCGGGCTCCGAAGCATCCGCAGATCAAGGCAATAAGACAGCGGGGATGCAGTCTTATTCAACATATACACCTTGGGGCAGCGATGTCACGTTTGCCGGCGCCACCCCCGTGGGCGTGGTGACCGTCGGTTCGGCTGACGCGCCGCGCCGCATCCAGAACGTGGCCGCCGGTCTGATCAGCAAAGACAGCACCGACGCGATCAACGGATCGCAGCTGTACTACGCTGTTTCGCAGACTTCGCGCGACACGATCATCACCGTCACGGGTGCCGGCAGCGTGACCAGCGATGATCCGGCGCAGCACGGCAACGTGCGCACGTGGACGGTCACGATCTCCGATGACGGCGTGATCGCGCCGGCAGGCGCCGAAAAGTCCGCAAACCTTGTCACGGGACAGACCGTCTATGACTACGTGAGCGTGGACAGTCACACGGAGTATCACTACGTGAGCAGCGACAAGACGACGGGTCAGAACCTGATCGCGCTGGACGATGCGGTGTACGAGGCCGCCGCCAGCGCCGACAAGGGCTGGTACGTCAGGGTGAACGCCGAAGAGGTTTCGGGCAGCGTCAAGCCCGGCGGCGCCCTGACGATGAAAGCCGTCGAGGGCAAGAACCTTGTTATCTCCCGCGACGGGACCAACATCACGTTTGCCGTGTCCGATTCGCCCGTATTCAGCGGCATGGTCACGGCCAGCGGCTTCGACGCCGGCAACAGCAAGATCGTCAACGTGGCCTCGGGCGAGATTTCGCTGAACAGCGCGGAAGCTGTCAACGGCTCGCAGATGTACGCGCTGGGCAATTCGATCAAAAACTCTTTTGGCGGAAGCACGTCCTACGACGCAGAGACGAACACGATTAAGGTCGGAATCAGGCTGGGCGACAAAGACTACACGACGATCAGCGAAGCGTTCCAGCACGTCGGCCAGGGCTGGTATCTCAAAATCAGCGGCGAGACGACTTCGGCCAGCGTCGCCCCCGGCGAGTCCGTGACGCTGAAAGCCGGCGAGAACATGACCCTCTCGCGCGAAGGCACGACCGTGACGCTGACGGCCACGGGCGGTGGCGGCGGGTCATATACTGCCGGCGATTACATCTCGATCGACGAGGGCAGCCGCATTTCCGTCATCACGGCCGGCATTGCCGCCGGCAGCGAGGGCGCGGGGCTCGTCTCCGGCGACGCGGTGTATCAGTACGTGACCGTTGAGGACGGGAAATACGTCAAAAACGCCAGCACGACCGGCGAAAACCTGTCGGTGCTTGACAATGCCGTCGCCGCCAACGCGCAGGCGATCGAACAGCACACGACGAGCCTTGACGAGATCGGCGCCACGGCCGCCAAGGGCTGGAACCTCGGCGTGGCTGACGGCGAGCTGACGAAGGTGGCTCCGGGCGGCAACGTGCGCATGGCGGTCTCGCAGGATGAAAACACGAAGCTGCTGGAGCTCACTGAATCAAACGTGGACGACGTGCGCACGATCACGTTCGCCGTGGAAGACAATCCCACGTTCGCGGGCACGGTCGCGGCGCTCGGCGGCTTCGACGCCAGGGGCGCGAAGATCGTCAACGTTGCGGAAGGCACGGCCGATACGGACGCGGTCAACGTCAAGCAGCTCAACGACGCCATCGGCAAGTCCGGCAAGCTGGCGGTGCTGTATGACAGCGAGGAGAAGACGACGGTCACGCTGAATCCCGGCGGAAAGAGCGCAAAGATCACGAACCTCGCGAACGGACAGGTCGCCAAAGACAGCACCGACGCAGTGAACGGCTCTCAGCTCTTCGGCATCGGCAAGTCGATCTTCGGCGACACGGCGTTCGTCAACGACGACGGCAGCATCAAAGAGTACAGCATCACGTATGAGGACGGAAACACCTACAGCAGCGTGACGGACGCGCTCTATGCCACGGATAAGACGGTGAGCCGCATGAAAGAGCACTTCACCACGAAGAAACTGACGGTGAACGGCGACTCGGAGTTCACCGGCAACGTGACGGTGGGCGGCACGTTCACCGCGAACGGCCCCGCCGTGTTCAACGACACGGTGACGATGAACAGGGGGCTGAGCGTGAGCGGCGGCGTGCTGAACATGAACGGCAACAAGATCACCAATCTCGCTCCCGGCACAGATGAAGGCGACGCGGCGACCTACGGCCAGCTCCAAAGCGTGGCCTCGCGCGCCGACGCCATGTACTCCAACCTCGACAGCAGCATCCGCCGGACGGGAAGCCGTGCGGCGGCGCTGGCCGGTCTGCATCCTCTGCCGTATGACCCGGATGCGCCGACCACGTTCACGGCGGCGGTGGGCAACTACCGCGGCGATACGACGGCCGCGATCGGTCTGACGCACCATTTCAGCCGCGACGCGATGCTGTCCGTAGCCGGCACGATCGGCGAAGAGCCGATGCTGAACGCCGGTCTGTCGCTCCGCCTGGGCCGCTCCGACGAAAAAGTGATCGAGGCGCGCAAGCGCAAGCGCCGCGAGACGGCCGAGAAGAACCGTCTGATCGGCCTGGTCGAGACGCAGGGCAAGGAGCTGGAGGCGCTGAAAAAACGTCTGCACGCCCTTGAACAGCGCGGAACGAAATAAGACAGTTTCATCCCGCCGGCGCGGCCCGATGTTGGCCGCCCGGCACACAGAAGCATTTTGTCAGAACAACAGTCGCCGCGGCCGGAACGTTACCGGCCGCGGCGATTGTTTTACGTGGAACTGTTCCCGTCGCCGTTTTACACGAACCATTCCCAACCATTCCCCCAGGGGCGGGCCAATGTGGCCGCCCGGCTCACGGCGGCTCTTTGTCAAATCGTGCGGTACGAACGTCCGTCGGTGGGATTTTTGCGCCGATCGCGAAATATTGAGCTGATGGCGGGCTGGGCGGGCACGCAGGCCCGCCCCTACGAGGGCTTCGGCGTGACGATTCGCCCTTCATGAAAACATTCCCGACCCTTCCCGCAGGGGCGGGCCGATGTGGCCGCCCGGCGTGCGGCGGCTCTCGGCCAAATCGTCCGGTACGAACGCCCATCTCTGGGAATTTTGCGCCGATCGCGAACTTTTGAGCTGATGGCGGGCTGGGCGGCACACAGGCCCGCCCCTAGGAAGGCTTCGGCGTGTCGATTCGCCTTTCATGAAAACATTCCCGCCCCTACGAGGGCTTTGGCGGGCCGATTCTCCTTACGAAAAAATCCGATCTGTCTCTGGCGGGACAGATCGGATTTTTTCGTGTCGGGCTTATTTCTTTTCACACTTGATGTAAATGACTTTCATCGGCAGCTTGACGGGCGTGGCCGCGGGCGGGTTGATCTCGTGCAGCCACTCTTCGCGCTCTTCATCCTCGCCGCGGCGCATGATCGCCAGCGGCAGGTCACCCTGGGCACGGATAGCGGCGAAAACTTCGCCGGTGGTCTTGCCGTTCCATTCAGGTCCCAGCTCGAGCGTGTTGAGGCTGGAGCGGTTGTCGGAATGGCTGAAGATGTCGCTGGCAAAACCAGAAATACCGCGCTGCGAAGCGCAGAGCGCCAGGAAGTGCGCGATCAGCTGCTCGCAGAGCACGACGTTGTCGACGTTGGCATTGCTTGCGTGGCGCAGATTGTCCGGATTGAGGATCTCGAGCACGGAATAGATTTCGGGGTGCAGCTGCTCAACGGCAAGTGCAGTGAGGATCGACCTCGCATCGACCGTGTCGACGGGAAGACGCCCGACGTCCTCGGCAAGGATGATGGCCGAAACGGCAGTCATCACGCCGGCTTTGATCAGCGTCGCGTCGTCGGCGCAGTCGCCCTCGATCACGGCTCGGGTGGAATTTTTCAGCTCTTCGGGACGCTTGGCGCAGACGATGACCACAGGATGCCCTGCGGCTTCCAGTTCTTTGACGATCTGCATGGCGTGGTTGTTCCAGCCGCAGATGATCGTGTGCCCTTCGGGGATGTTCACAAAAATGTCAGTCATGGCTGGGCCTCCGTTACTTGGCATTGCGCGAGATGAAGACGACGCGCATCGGCAGGCTGATGACGCGGTCGGCGGGAGGATTGATCTCATGGTTCCAGCGTTCCGTGTCGGCATTTTCGTCCGGCGTCATGATGCCGAGAGGCAGCTCGCCGTCGGCGATCATGGCGTTGAAGAGTTCGCCGACCGTCTTGCCGTTCCACTGAGGATCAATGTCGGCGGCGCGAAGCGCGGAACCGTCGTCAGAATAGCTGAGGATGTCGCTGATGAACGAGCTGATGCCCTACTGCGAAGCGCATGCCGCGACAATGTCGGCCAGCGTGCGCTCGCAGAAGACGATGTCGTCGACGCCCGTGCGGCGCGCGTGGCGCTCATTGGCGGGGTTGAGCAGCTCGATGACGGTGTAGATCTCGGGGCGGCGCTTTTCGATCGCCAGCGTGGTCAGCACGGTGTGCGCGTCGATCTCATCGGCTGACAGGCCTTCGCCGCGCTCGGCGAAGATGATCGCCGATTCGGCTTTCTCGATGCCGGCCTGTTCAAGACGTTCGACGCTGGTCGGCTCGCCGGCGACGAAGAAAACGTCGTAATGCGAAAGCTCGGCCGGCTTGGTCTTGGTGAGGACGGCCACCTGCGTGCCGGAAGCGATGAGTTCCTTGAGCACGAGCTCGGCACGGCTGTTCCAGCCGCAGAGGATGGTGTGTCCTTCGTACTTGCAGCGGTTCAGTCCCATCATGGCCTTGAGGTTGTACTTCATCACCCGGGCAAGGACTTCCGAGAGGACGACGCCGAGCAGCGAAATGCCGACGACAGAGAGCACGAAGACGATCACGCGTCCGACCATCGTCTGCGGATGATTGGCGAACTCGCCCTGTCCGATCAGCGTGAACAGGATCGTCCACAGCGCTTCAAGCAGATTCCCCTGACCGCCGCGCTCCAGTTTCCAGTACAGATAGGTCGAGCCGAACACCAAAATGACAAAGGCCAGCAGGATCCAGATGAAATACTTGTGCAGCTTGCTGGCGTATTTGGTGCCTCGCTTGAGGCCTTTGACTCTCTTCGAATAATTTTGCGCCACAGTGCCACCTCCGTAAATGCGTCATATAATGACGAAAGATAAAACCAGGTTTTGAGCCGTACAGCCGAGGATCAGCGCTGACAGCCGCTTTTAAAAAAGCGTCCGCGCCCGGTACATGCGGGAGCGGACGCTCGGAAAGGACGGTATGTGCGACTACTGATTTTTCGCTTCGGATGCGAACTTGGAGACGACCGACACCATGCGCGCCATATCGGTGCGGCGCACCCAGGTGATCACCACGTCGTCGCCGGAAACGCCGGCCGTGCTGATCGCCAGCTTGCCGAACAGCAGACCGCGGATGCCGCGGATGGAGTTGATCTTGTTGTAGGGGAAGGCGCGGTCATCGCTGCCGTAGATGAAGCCCGAGTCCATCACCAGCAGACGCTGATTGGTCGCCACGACGAGGACGGTGTTGCGCTTGCCGTCATAGCCGGACGTGAGGAACGCGATCTCTTCGCCCTCGTTCAGGACCTGGGGCAGAGCGCGAAGCTCCTTGCCGACAAACCATTTGTGGAACTTGCCGACCTTGCGGATCTGCTCTTTTACGACTTCTTTCGAAACTGGCATGGTAAAGACCTCCCGAAAAAAATATTGGACTGTGCTGTGATAACGCGCGGATGAGCATATCATAATTCCCGCGCTTGCCATGGCTATTATACGCCTTTTTATGAAATTTGAAAACCTTTTCGATTAGAATTTTTTGCGAGAATCAGCGCAGCTGTGAAAATGTGAAAAAAGCGCGCGAAGAAACATCAAACGTGACGCTCTTCACGCGCTTACCGGCAGAAGGGTATAAAAATGGCACTCTCTAGGAGATTCGAACTCCTGTTACCGGGCTGAGAACCCGATGTCCTAGGCCACTGGACGAAGAGAGCACTTAAATTTGGCTGGGATACAAGGATTCGAACCTCGATTCTCTGATCCAGAGTCAGATGTCCTGCCGTTGGACGATATCCCAGTGCGGTATTCTTTTTGCCCGCTGTTCTCGCGAGCAAGGGTATATTAGCATA
>JAGAYQ010000358.1 GCA_017940445.1 Pyramidobacter sp.
GAACCGAGAACCGAGAACCGAGAACCGAGAACCGAGAACCGAGAACCGAGAACCGAGAACCGAGAACCGAGAACCGAGAACCGAGTGACTTGATATTCATCATACTTGATTCTCCTTTTTTAAAACCTGTGATCCTTGTGCCGCTGCGAAATCCACCCTTGTCCGCACGCAAAAATACGCTGAAACTTTTAACTTATTCAGACCTAAAATAAGTTAAGCTTATTCTATCATATCTTTTCCGTTTTGAAGTCACCCTTAAGGGGTGATTGTTGTTTTTGCTATAAAAAAGAGCAGGTCCGAAACGTCCGAGCATGATTCGTTACGATTACCCTATCACACCATTTTTGATTTGGCGTCACCCTTAAGGGGTGATTTTTTTGTTGATATGCAAAAAAAGAGCAGGTCCGAAACGTTTGCTCGTCTCGGATCTGCTCTTTCTGCATTTTTCACAACTACCGAACAGCATTGCGCGCCTTACGGCGCTGTAAAACGGCTCAAAGGAACGAAATAAGGCATCACTCGTGCAGCAGCTCGTAGCCGTGGGCGCGCAGCTCCATGTCGATGTCGTCGACGTGCTGGGCGTTGCGGGTTTCGAGCGTGACGTGCACGAGGCAGTGGCCGATGTCGGTGTGGCGCTCCTCGCGCTCGTGGGTGATGTCGAGGATATTTGCGCCGGTGCCGGCGACGATCTTGAGGAGCTGCACGAGGCTGCCTGGCTTGTCGACGACGCGCGCGCAGATACGGGTCATGCGGCCTGACTTTGACAGGCCGCGGGCGATGATGCGCGACAGCATGGTGGTGTCGACGTTGCCGCCGGAAACAAGGCAGACGGTCTTTTTGTCGGTCACGTCGACTTTGCCGAACATGACGGCAGCCACGGGAGTGGCGCCCGCGCCCTCGGCGACGGTCTTCTGATCTTCCATCAGCTTGAGGATGGCGGTGGCGATCTCGTCGTCCTTGACGGTGACGATCTCGTCGACGTATTTTTCGCACAGCTCAAACGTCTTGTCGCCGGGCATTTTCACAGCGATGCCGTCGGCGATGGTGCTCACTTCGGGCAGTTTGACGGGATGTCCTTCCTTGCGGCTGGCGTACATGCTGGCCGCGCCCGCTGCCTGCACGCCGATGACGCGGCAGGAGGGCTTGACGCTCTTGATGGCGCAGGCGACGCCCGAGATCAGTCCGCCGCCGCCGATGGGGACGACGACCTGATCGACTTCGGGCAGCTGCTCCAGGATCTCGAGGCCGATGGTGCCCTGCCCGGCCATGACGTACTCGTCGTTGAAGGGATGGGCAAACGTGTAGCCTTTTTCGCGCACCAGACGTTCGGCTTCGGCAGCCGCGTCGTCGTACACGCCGGGGACGAGGACGACTTCGGCGCCATAGTTCTTTGTGGCTTCGATCTTGCTGATGGGCGCAGCGGCGGGCATGCAGATGACGGATTTGATGCCCAGTCTCGTAGCGCTGAGGGCGATGCCCTGCGCGTGGTTGCCGGCGGAGCAGGCGATGACGCCGCGCTCACGCTCCTCAGGGCTGAGGGAGCGGATCTTGTTGTACGCGCCGCGCAGTTTGAACGCGCCGGTGAGCTGCAGATTTTCCGACTTGATGTAGACGTTGCGGCCGAGGCTCTTGGCCGGAGTCAGCGGAGTAACGCGGGCGACGCCTTTCAGGGCTTCCTGCGCGTCTTTGATCATGTCCAGTGTCAACATCGACAATCATCCTTTCGCGTGTTTGTTGGTGAACTCATCTTGATTATACACGTTTTGTACGAATTGTAACGTATCAATACGAACGGGGTTTTTCATATAAATTCTTCTTTCTTAAATATTTCGGCCTGAATTATTTTATTTCACGTATCCGGGATGAACTGCTCGTTGTCTACAGATATCGTCCTGTGGCGCTCTCCGGGCATTTCTTCACGTCTTCGGCCGTGCCGGAGACGACGATGCGGCCGCCCTCCGCCCCGCCGCCGGGCCCCATGTCGATGATCCAGTCAGCGTTGCGGATCACGTCGAGGTCGTGTTCGATCACGATCACCGTGGCGCCGTTTTCGATCAGGTGCTGAAACACGCCGAGCAGGGACTGCACATCGAGCGGATGCAGCCCGATGGTAGGCTCGTCGAAGACGAAGACGGAGCCTTTCTGTCCCCGTCCCATCTCGCTCGCCAGCTTGAGGCGCTGTGCCTCGCCGCCTGACAGGCTGGGCGTCTCCTCCCCCAGCGTCAGGTAGCCGAGGCCGAGGTCGCGCAGCACTTCCAGGCGTCCTTTGACAAGTTTGAGATCAGCGCAGGCTTCGAGCGCGTGCTTGACGTCCATCGCCATCAGCTCCGGCAGCGAGACGGGCTCGCGGCCTTTGCCCGCGCGGCGGACGGAGAACGCCTCTTTGGCGTATCGGCTGCCGCGGCAGTCGGGACACGGGATGTCCACATCGGGCAAAAACTGCACGTCGAGGCTGATCGAGCCGGTGCCGTCGCAGGTGGGGCAGCGCAGCCGGCCTGTGTTGTACGAAAAGTCGCCGGCTTTCCAGCCACCTGCTTTTGCATCAGGTGTGCGGGCCCAGACTTTGCGCAGCTCGTCATGGACGTTGGCGTAGGTGGCGACGGTCGATCTCACGTTGATGCCGATCGGCGTGGCGTCGATCAGCTTGGCCTGAATCACGCCGGGCGCTTCGACGGCGCGCACATGAGCGGGCAGTGCCGCGCCGGCGATCTGTGCCTGCAGCGCTGGGATGAGGCTTTCGAGGATCAGCGTGGTCTTTCCCGAACCGGACACGCCGGTGACGACGGTCAGCCGCCCCATGGGGATATCGGCTTCAAGAGGCTTGACGGTGTGGATCGCTCCGCACGACAGATGGATGCGCCCCAGCTCAAACATTTCATCCCGGGCAGCCCGAGCGCGCACGAGCGTGTTCGCCTGATCGGAAAAGAACGGCCCGATGCGCGACGCCTGGTTTTGCACCAGTTCGGCAACGGTCCCCTGGGCGATGACGCGGCCGCCGTCGGCTCCGGCTTCTGGCCCCATCTCGATCATCCAGTCGGCTTCTTTGAGGATCTGCAGGTCGTGATCGACAAGCACGACGGAGTTGCCGTCGGCCACCAGGTCGCGCATCACGCCTTTCAGGCCTTCGATATTGGAAGGATGCAGGCCGATCGAGGGCTCGTCGAGCACATACAGCACGCCGGTCGTGCGGTTGCGCACAGCGCGGGCCAGCTGCATCCGCTGCCGCTCTCCGGTGGAAAGCGTGGAAGCAGCGCGGTCGAGCGTGAGATAACCGAGGCCGAGGTCCATCAGGCGCCTGGCCGTGCTCAGAAATGCCTCGCAGATGCTGTTCGCCATTGGGCGCATCTCTTCCGGCAGCGACGCAGGGACGCCCTTCACCCAGCCGATCAGCTCAGTGAGCGACTTTTCACACGCCTGCGCCAGCGAGATGCCGCGCAGCAGCGGCGCGCGGGCAGCGTCGGACAGGCGCGTTCCGCCGCAGTCGGGGCAGACGCCCAGTTTCAGGAACTTTTCTACGCGCTTCATGCCCTTTTCGTCCTTCACCTTGGCGAGCGCGTTTTCGACCGTCCGAATGGCGTTGAAGTAGGTGAAGTCCAGCTCACCTGCGGTATCGGTGGATTTTGATTTATAAAAGATATGCTTTTTCTCGGCCGGTCCGTGGAAGACGATATCGCGCTCCCGTTCGGTCAGCTCGCGGAACGGCACGTCGGTCCTGACGCCCATAGCGCGGCAGACGTCGGTCATCAGCGACCACATCAGCGAATTCCACGGAGCGACGGCGCCTTCGTCGATCGTCAGGGACTCGTCCGGGACGAGGGTCGATTCGTCCACGGCACGGACCACACCGGTGCCGTCGCAGGTGCGGCATGCGCCTTGACTGTTGAAAGCCAGCTCCTCAGCGCCGGGGCCGTAAAAATGAGCGCCGCATTCCGGGCAGATCAGTTCCTGCTCGGCAGCCACGCTCAGCGACGGCGGCACATGATGTCCGTTGGGGCAGCGATGGCTGCCCAGGCGCGAGTACATCAGGCGCAGGCTGTTGAGCAGCTCCGTCCCTGTGCCGAACGTGCTGCGGATGCCCGGCACGCCGGGACGCTGATGCAGCGCCAGCGCGGCAGGAACGTAGAGCACTTCGTCAACGCTGGCGCGGGCCGCCTGCGTCAGCCGCCGGCGCGTGTAGGTCGAGAGCGCTTCAAGATAGCGCCGCGAGCCTTCGGCGTAAAGCACGCCGAGCGCCAGCGACGACTTTCCCGAGCCCGAAACTCCGGCAATGCCGGTGATGCCGCCAAGCGGCACGTCCACGTCGATGTTTTTCAGATTATGCACTCGCGCGCCCCGCACGAGGATCTTCTGCGGCGCGTGTTCACTTCTGTCCATGACTGTTCTCCGTTCTGTCTTACGAAAATATTCGCGGCGCGTGCCGCCGCAATAAGTCAAGTTTACCACATCCCGATTATTTTCGGACGTTCAGTCACGTGCTCCATTTGCTCCGCCCAAACTGGCCGCAAAAAATCCGCCGTCCGGCCCTTGAGAGCCAAACGGCGGATCTTTTTTCATACTAGGGCGCGATTAAAATGCTCATCGCGCGGTCACGCCCAAACCGGGTGTGACGGTCGGCGCCTCACAGCGGCAGGCGCGTCGAAAAACAGCATCACAGCACTTTTGCCAGTGCCTGGACGAGCAGCGAGCGCAACGCGGCCGTCCGCTTCGGCGAAGGAGGCTCATTGTCAAGCGCTTTTACCTGTTCGAGCAGCGGCAGGAGCGGCGACAGCTTTTCCAGCGGCAGCGCGTCGGCGTCGTATTTGAGCAGCAGGCTGCCCGTCGCCGCGTTGAGATCGGCCGACTGCACGCCGGGGATCGCCGACATCGCGCCCTGGAGCATCGCCGCCGTCTCTCCGTCGTGCAGCAGCGAGCTGCGCAGACGGATCCGCCCGGGGACAAAGCTCTCAACGATGCCCATAGCCGCGCCTCCCGCCGTCAACGGGCGTCATGCTGAAAAGACTGGTCCCCAGCGTGAACGAATTGTGAAGCAGCGCCGACAGGGCCGGGCTGAGGATGCCGCACACGCCCAGCAGGATGATCGCCGTGTTGACGCCAATGATGGCGGCATGATTGCGGCGGATGCGCGTCATCGCGCCAGAGCTGAGACGGCGTGCATACGGCAGCTGCGCGATGCCGCGATCGTACAGCACCACGTCGGCCACCTCGCGGGCAATGTCGGTGGCGCTGCTCATCGAGATGCCGACGTCAGCGGCCGCAAGTGACGGGCTGTCGTTGATGCCGTCGCCGACCATGGCGATCTTCGCGCCGGCGCGCGAAAGCTCGCGGATCACGTCGATCTTTCCGGCGGGCAGAAGCTCAGCGCGGTACTCGGTAATGCCCAGCTGAGAGGCGACGTGAGCGGCCGTGTGCGCGTTGTCGCCGGTGAGCATGACGACGTTTTTCACGCCGAGGTCGCGCAGCTCCCGCACGACCTCGGCCGACTCCGCCCGCACTGGATCCTCGATGTAGATGACGCCGGCCAGATCGTCGCCAAGTGCCAGATAGAGCGTCGTCGCGCCGTGCGCTTCGTCCTCGATGCGGCGTCTCACACTCTCATCGCAGGCAATATGTTCGTCTTCAAAGATGAAATGCGCA
>JAGAYQ010000359.1 GCA_017940445.1 Pyramidobacter sp.
AGCTCGGCAGCGAGCGCGGCATATTCGGCCATCTCGTCGGGCGTGGCCTGGCCGCGGAACATCATCTCGCGCAGGCGCGCATAGCGGGCCTGTTTGCCCCGCCGGCGCAGATCGGCCGCCAGCGTCGCCCAGCGTTCGCGCTCCGTGCCCGAGAGAGTGTCGCAGAATTCGCCGCCGGCGGCGACGGCCGACAGCGGAAAATGCTCCCCCAGCTCCAGCCAGCGGCGCTCCAGAGTGTCGGGATCTTCGCCGGTCAGCAGAGCGGCGGCAATGTCCTTCAGCCGCTCATCCTGGAACAGACGCACAGTGTCGGTCACATCCAGCCCCATGCGCAGCTCCTTCGAGGTCCAGAGCAGGTACAGAAGCGCCGTCTCAGCCGGCTCGCAGGGAGGCGGCGATCCTTCGCCGTCTGTCTCGCCGTCAAGGACCAGCGGTTCAGGCATGTCGCCTAAACTCTCGGCCGTCTGCTGCGTCACGCGCCGGCCCCGCCGCAGCCGGTCGAGCTCGCGGGCCAGCTGGTAATCAGGCAGCCCGACAGCGTGAGCGATCTCCTGCATATAGGGCGCCAGCTCGACAGCAGAAAGCTGCGCCATGCCTTCGAGGAGATCCTCGGCAGCTTTCGCCTGCCCGTCCGTCTTCGCAGCCCGCTCGAACAGTCCGATATGATACAGCACGAGCGGCTTCGCGCTCTCGAGCGCATTGTCGAACAGCTCGTCTCCCCCTTCAGTCTGGAGCATCTCGTCGGGGTCCTTGCCTCCGGGGAACTGGACGACGTACACCTGCAGCCCCGCGCGCTGGAGCACGTACATGCCTCGCAGCGTGGCGTTCTGTCCGGCGGCATCGGCATCGTAACAGATATAGCAGCGGTTCGCGAAGCGCCGCAGCAGCGACGCCTGCTCCTCCGTCAGCGCCGTGCCCAGCGACGCGACCGTCTCTCTGTGGCCGTGCATGTGCAGGCGGATGGCGTCCATATAGCCTTCGACGAGGATAGAGCGCCCCTTCTCGCGAATGGTGCTCTTAGCCTTGTCGAGCAGGTAGAGATTGTCTTTTTTGCTGTACAGCGGGCCTTCGGGACTGTTTAAATACTTCGCGCCTTCGCCGTCGACGATGCGGCCGCCAAGTGCGATGCAGCGGCCGGAAACGTTGCGGATGGGGAACATCACCCGGCCCCGGAAGCGGTCGTAACAGCCGCGCTCGCCCTGACTGACGAGCCCGCAGCGCAGAAGCTGCTCCTGCGTCGCGCCTTCACGGCGGAGCGCGTCATTCAGCTGCTGCCACGAAGCAGGCGCCCAGCCCATCTCAAAGGCATCAGCGTCTTTCGGGGTGATGTTGCGGCGGCTCAGATAGCCCATGCCGGCCGCACCGGCAGGGCTGCGAAGCTCGCGGCGGTAAAAGTCGACTGCCATCTCCATCACGGAGTACAGATCTGCCGCCTGAGGGCGTCCTCTCCGTTTCGGCAGCGTGATGCCGGCACGGCGGGCCAGCTCCTCCAGGGCTTCAGGAAAGCTGAGTCCTTCTTTTTCCATGATGAACGTGAACACGTCGCCGCCTTTGCCGCAGCCGAAGCAGTGCCACGTCTGCCGGTCGGGCGAGACGATGAACGACGGCGTCTTTTCGTCGTGGAACGGGCAGAGGCCGCCGTAGTTCCGTCCCTTGCGCTCCAGCCGCACCGATTCGCCGATCAGATCGACGATATTGACCGCATCCTTGATTTTCGCGACGATCTCGTCGGCCATTGTCACTCCCCCTCGCAGGATACGAAAAAAGCGGAGAGAGCTGCAAAGCTCCCTCCGCTTTATTGTAGCTTTTTCCGCGCGTTCTGTCGAGACCGCTTACTTGACGATGAGCGGAGCGATGACGAGCGCAACGACGGTCATCAGCTTGATGAGGATGTTCAGAGCAGGGCCGGCGGTGTCCTTGAAAGGATCGCCGACGGTGTCGCCCACGACAGCCGCCTTGTGGTTGTCCGAGCCCTTGCCGCCATAGACGCCGGACTCGATGTACTTCTTGGCATTGTCCCAGGCGCCGCCCGCATTGCTCATGTAGATGGCGAGCATGACGCCGGTGACGATGGAGCCGCCGAGCATTCCGCCCAGAGCCTGAGCGTCAAGCGCAAAGCCGACAACGACGGGCACGACGATGGCAAGCACGCCGGGCAGGATCATCTTCTTCAGCGAAGCGTTGGTGGAAATGCCGACGCAGCGCTTGTAATCGGGCTTCTCGGTGTAGTCCATGATGCCAGGGTGCTCCTTGAACTGACGGCGCACTTCCTTGACCATCTCGGTCGCGGCTTCCTGAACGGCAGAGATCGTCTGCGCGCTGAACAGGAAGGGCAGCATGCCGCCGAGGAACAGGCCGACCATGACGTGAGGATTGTTCAGGTCGATGGCAGCCAGCTTGGCCGACTGAGCATAGGCGGAGAACAGCGACAGAGCCGTCAGAGCGGCCGAACCGATGGCCAGGCCCTTGCCCATGGCCGCAGTGGTGTTGCCCACG
>JAGAYQ010000360.1 GCA_017940445.1 Pyramidobacter sp.
AGCGCCGCCGCGCTTGATCACTTCGGTCTCGATGGCCTTGAGGATGGCTGGGAAGTCACCGGCTACGCCGGAAAGGTCAAGACCAAGCGCGCCGGGGTAGCCCATCAGCGGCGAGGGCACGTCGGCCTCGACGAACAGGCCGCCGAGCGCGGCGATCTGCTTGATGAGCGGCTCGGTATGAGCGTCGTTGGTGCAGAAGAACGCTGTCTTCTTGCCGAAACGGTCGAGCCACTGCGGCACATGCTCAAGGATGAACTGCTGCGCGCCGGCGACGCCGACGTCGCTCATGGGATCGGGAGCCGTCTCCATGTGGAACTTGATGCCCATGTCCTCGCAGGCCGCCTTCATGATGTTGACGCGGCGCAGCTTGAGCTCGGAGCTGAGGTGACGGGGGAAGGAGATGTGCACGAAGTCAGTTGCACCCAGCTTCTTAGCACCGGCGATGATGAGGTAGCCGCGGGTGATCGCGTCGATGTTCGTCGCTAGGTCGGCAACGCTTTCGATCGTCAGCGGGTCTTCCTGAGGCTGTCCGGCGAAGAGCAGGATGTCGGGGCGCTTCTCGCGGATGCGGCGGAACGCCTCGGTCGTGCCGGGCACGGCCGTCATGACGACGACGACCTTCATCAGCGGATCGTCGGCGAACGCGGCGATCTGGCTGATCGTGGTCTCCATCTCGGCCATGAAGTTGTCGGGCATGGTCACATGCTTGATGTAGCCGCCGTTGGCCACGTCGCCGTAGCGGCGGATCAGCTCTTCGGCGCCGCGAAGGTTGTCCTCAGCCTGAGAGACCGTCTCGGTGCAGACGCCGATGTGGAACGGCGCGTCAGCGAAGGCTGCTCCCGCAAAGCAGACGAGAGAAGCCGCCAGTAGTGCGATGAAAAACTTGCGCATTGCTGAATCCCTCCTGAAACTCTAAAAATTTAATGATGCGTCCGCGCCGCATGGCGCGGGTGATACCGTTAAAATGTGAACGACCTGGTCACGCTTTTGATGACGCCGTCGAAAAACTTCTGCGACGACTTGGGATAGACGAACATCACGGCGTAGAACGTGCCGTCTTTCAGCCAGTCGCGGCGGTAGACGATACGGCCCTTTTTGTCCAGCCACGAGAGCACGAACCAGCCTTCTTTGGCGTTGACGCGGCGATAGGCGATCCTGTGCCCCTGTGCGGCAAAGTCCGCCGCTTCTTTCAGCGAATGATCGAGTACGTTGTAGCTGGCCCAGACGGAAAATTCCCCGTCCGGGGAAGAGAACTCGCCGGCTTTCAGCGCGCAGACAAAGCGCCGGCCGTCGCCGTTATCGCTCTCGGGCAGCCAGTCGAAGCCTTCGGGAACGTCGAGCGAGTAGCCGAACCGCGCGTTCTCATACCGTGCCGCGAATACGGGAGCTGTGAAAGAAAATAAAATCAAAAAAATCGCGCAAATCGAGCAGAGTAACTTTCTCATTTTCGTCACCGCCTTTTGTCATTGAAAAGTCAATTTTCGATAGATGCTAAAGCGTTTTCCAAAAAAGGAGGGGAAAATGGATCCCCTCCGGTTTTGATGATGGTGAAAAGGCTTACGCCTTGATCCCCTCAGCTTCGGCCTTAAGCTCGACGATGGCAGCCGCGATGCGCTTGATGCCCTCTTCGATCACGTCGTTCGAGCAGTAGGTGTAGTTCAGACGGGCGTTGTGGATGCAGGCGCCCTCTTCGACCGCGAAGGCCGAGCCCTGGATGAAGGCGACCTTCTTGTCGAGCGCGCGGCGCATCAGCTGATCAGTGTTGACGCCGGGCACGTCGATCCAGTAGAAGAAGCCGCCCTGAGGCTTGACCCAGGTGACGCCCAGCGGTGCCAGATGACGCTTCATGCTCTCTTCCATGAAGTCGCGGCGCTTGCGGTAGTTGGCGATGATCGCCGGCAGATGCTGCGTGAGATAGCCCTTCTTGCAGTAATCGGCGACCAGCGCCTGATCGACGGAGCTGGAGCAGAGGTCGGTGCTCTGCTTGAAGACGCACATCTTGCGGATGATCGCGGGATCGCCGATGACCCATCCGGTGCGCGTTCCGGGCGCGAGGATCTTGGAGAACGAGCCGGCATAGAGCACGTTGCCGACCTTGTCGAACGAGAAGATCGAAGGCAGATGATCGCCCTCATAGCGCACGTAGCCGTACGGATCGTCCTCGAAAATGCCGATGTTGTACTTCTCGGCGATCTCGGCCAGCTTCTTGCGGCGCTCCACGCTCATCGTCATGCCGCCGGGATTCTGGAAGTTGACGATCGTGTAGAGGAACTTGACCTTCTTGCCCTCAGCGCGCAGCGACTCGATCAGCGGCGGGATCTTGTCGACAAGGATGCCGTCGGCGTCGCAGGGGATGCCGCGGCACACGCCGCCGTGGTTCATGAACACCGTGATGGCGGCCATGTAGGAAGGATCTTCGGTGATGACCACATCGCCGGGATCGAGCATCGCCCAGCTGAACAGGTCGAGCGCCTGCTGCGATCCGGTGGTCAGGAAGATCTCGTCCATGCCCACCTTGCGGCCCAGACGGGGCTGCATGAACTCCGTCAGGAACTCGCGCAGCTCGACGTTGCCGTCAGTCGTGCCGTACTGGAGCAGCTCCGTGCCCTTGTCCTTGAGCAGATGAGCGCTCTCGTAGAACTCCTCGACAGGGAAGACCTCGGGAGCGGGCATGCCGCCGGCGAACGAGATCATGCCGGGCTGCTTGATCACCGCGAGGATCTCGCGGACGGGAGAAGGACGCGTGTGCGTCGCCTTGAAGCTGAAATTGTCATTCCACGTGCTCATTATGAAACGCCTCCTGAAAAATTCGCTCTCATGCCTGCGGCGCGGGAGCCAGTATCCATTTGCGCTCAGGGTCCGAGATCGAATATCCCGAAGCCGCTTGCTCAAATTTATTCTACACATTATACAAAATTTCCGGGGCAATATGCAACAGCAAACTCAAAAGATTATTCTGAAAACTTTGTTCGTTTTGCTCCGTTTCAGGCAAGCTGCTTGATGGGATTTTTACGGCATGGTATCATTCAGGCGCAGTCGAAGTTTGCCCGAATGGGGGAATGCATGTATGAACGTTCTGATGATCGGAAATGTTCCACGGGAAACACAGACGATGATCGCGGCTGTTTTTCCGAAAGACTGGCGGATTCACTTCACCCTGCCGCGTGATGCGGAACCGTTCCTCAGTGAAGCCGAAGCTTTGATCCCCGAGCACGTGCGTGTGGACGAACGTTTTCTTGACGGCGCGCCGAAGCTGTGCATGATCCAGACCGGCGCAGGGTATGACAATATCGATCTGGCTGCGTGCACCCGGCACGGCGTTCGCGTCTGCAATGCGGCGGGCATCAACGCTGCGGCGGTTGCCGAGCACGCGCTGGCGCTCATTCTGTGCTGGCATAAAAATATCGCACTCCTTGACGGCTTTATGAAAAAAAGTGTTCCTGAACCGCTGCCAGCGTACCGCGGCGCTGAACTGGATGGAAAGACCGTCGGCATTGTCGGCATGGGACGGATTGGTTCGCGTCTGGCGAGTGCCTGCCGGGCCCTGGGCATGACGGTGCTGGGCTGCGGGCGCCGGCTGTTTGATCCCGCGCTTGGCGAGCAGACCGGGCTTGAAGACCTGCTGCGTCGGGCCGACATCGTGTCAATTCATCTGCCGCTGAACGACGAACCCCGGCATTCCTTCGGTGCCGCACAGTTCGCGATGATGAAGCCGGGAGCGCTCTTCGTCAACGTCTCGCGCGGCGCGCTGGCAGACGAAGCGGCTCTGATCGGGACGCTGCGCAGCGGGCATCTGGGCGGAGCCTGCCTTGACGTGTACGAGCAGGAGCCGCTGGCTTGGGACAGTCCTTTGCGAATGTTTGAAAACGTGCTCCTGACGCCACACACGGCGGGGCTTCCCGACGCGCCGAAGTTTCACCGCCGCCGCTTTGAGTTCTTCGCCGCCAACATCGCGCGCTTTTTCCGCGGAGAAAAGCCCGAAAACATGCTGAACTGACCGCCGCGGCTTGACATGTTTATTTCTTTGCTTATAATCAACGATTGTTTATTCAGCCTGAAGCGTGCTGTGAGCGTCAAAACGACGAGCAGCGCGGACGTTGAGAGGAGTTTTTAATAATGCAGCAGGGAATGTGGAAGGGCCGTTTTCATCAGGATATGAACGCCAAGGTCCTGGCGTATTCGCAGTCGCTTGATCTCGACTGGAGGTTGCTGCCGTGGGACGTGGCGGGCAGCAAGGCGCACGCGAAGGGGCTGGCGAAGATCGGCGTGCTCACAGGCGAAGAGGCGCAGAAGCTCTGTGCCGGACTTGACCAGATCGTTGAAGAGTACAAGTCGGGCGCTCTTGTCGGCAAAGAGGCGCTTGAGGACGTGCACATGAACGTCGAAGCCCGTCTGACGGAGATCGTCGGCCCGCTCGGGGGCAAGCTGCACACCGGGCGCAGCCGCAACGATCAGGTGGCCACGACGATGCGTCTGTATCTGCGCGACGTGCTCAAAGACCTTGAGAAAGGTCTGCTCGACCTGATCGGAGCGCTGCTCGACCGTGCCGAGACGCACAAAGACGCCGTCGTTCCCGGCTATACCCATCTTCAGCAGGCGCAGCCCGTGTCGATGGGGCATTACTGGATGGCTCACGTTCAGGCGTTCCTCAAGGATCTGCGCCGCCTGCGCTTCGCGATGGAGTCCGTCGACGAATGTCCGCTCGGCGCGGGAGCGCTGGCCGGTTCCACGCTGCCGCTCGACCGCGCCTTCACGGCCGCTGAGCTTGGCTTCTCGCGCCCCACGGAAAACAGCATGGAGACGGTCGCTTCGCGCGATCACTTCCTGGATATTTTATATTTCTGCTCGCTGTTCGGCGTGCACTGCAGCCGTCTCAGCGAGGACCTCATCATCTACTTCACGAGCGAATTCGGCTGGCTGAAGCTGCCCGACGCGTTCTGCACCGGTTCCAGCATCATGCCTCAGAAGAAGAACCCCGACGTGCTCGAACTTACCCGCGGCCGTGCCGGCGGCCTGATCGGCCATCTTGTCGATCTGCTCGTGACGATGAAGGGCATTCCCATGACCTATGACCGCGACCTTCAGGAGGACAAGCGCGGCCTGTTCGCAGCCATTGATTCGGTGGAGCTGATCCTGCTCGTCCTGCCCGACCTGATCCGCAATGTGGAAGTCGACGAGGCCAAAGCCAGCGCTGGTTTTGCCGACGGACTGGCCCTGGCGACCGACATCGCCGAGATGCTGGTCCGCAAAGGGCTGCCGTTCCGCGAGGCGCACCGCCGTGTCGGCGCGCTCGTTGCCGTCTGTGTTGAGAAGAACGTGCCTCTCAACCAGATCGACGCCGCGACGCAGAACGAGTACCTGCCCGAGCTGGCCGGGGCCGATCTGAAAAAGGAACTGACCGCCCGCGCCGCTGTCGAGCGCCGCACAACCTACGGCGGAACGGCGTTTTCCGAAGTGGAGCGGCAGATCAAAGAAGTCAAAAAGCAATTAGGAATTAATAATTAGTAATTAGTAATTAAAAACCGCACTGGGAACGTTCTCCAGTGCGGTTTTTTTTTGTGCGTGGCGACGCTTGAACGCGAAATTTAAAATAAAGATTTCCAAGCATCAACACCCCAATCGGGTGTAAGGATTGGGGCCTTCGCAGTGACATATTGGATTTTAGTTACTAATTCCTCATTGCAGTTTAGTGCGTGATCGTGATCAGGCCGCTGCTCTGGTTCGGGGCCTGGCGGGGAGTGACGACGGCGTTGCGCTGGGCCTGTTCGCGAGCCTCGGCTTCCGTGA
>JAGAYQ010000361.1 GCA_017940445.1 Pyramidobacter sp.
AGCGGCGAGCGGGCAAAGCGGATCGCGTTGCCCGCCAGCATCGCCGGCAGCAGCGCGTCGCCGACAGCGCGTCCCAGCCCCAGCACCGCGGCCGAGAGCATCGCCCGGGACGACAGCGGCAGCGCCACCCGCGACAGATGCTGGACTTCCGTCAGACCTAAAGAAGCCGCCGTCAAACGGGTCTGAGCAGCATGTGTGCGCACAGCCCCGTGCATCACAAGCGTCATCGCGGGCGTGCCCTGCAAGGCCAGCAGCAGCGACGCTGCCAGCCAGCAGAATCCCGTGCCGCCGAGCGCCGAGCGGATCAGCGGCACCAGCAAAAACACCGCCGCAAAGCCGTACACCACCGTCGGCATCGCCGTCATCAGCGTCAGCAGCCCCATCAGAGCGCTGGCGACCGGACGCGGCGCAAGCCCGTTCAGCATCCCGCAGCAGCCCAGCGACAGCGCGAAGCCAAGCGCCAGCGACGAGACCGCCAGAAGCAGAGACGCCTGGATCATCGCGGCAATGCCAAACTTTCCGGCCGCCGGGTTCCAGATTGCGCCAAACAGACTCATGCCGCGGCCTTTGAGCAGCGCTTCAGCTCCCGAGATCAGGATAAAGGCGATCACCGTTCCGAGCAGAGCCGAAACGGTGACAGCCAAGGCCCGCAGCGCCAGCGGACCGTTATGATCGTCTTTCAAAAGTGCAGCCTTACTTCTTGGCGGGCTTGGGCAGCGGGATGTAGCCGCTCTTTTCGATGATCTTCGCGCCCGGCTCGCTGTAGATGTAGTCGACGAACGCCGCCGTCAGACCAGTGGGCTCGCCCTTGGTGTTCATGAACAGATCGCGCACCACGGGGTACTCGCCCTTGGCCGCGTTCTCCTGCGAAGGCACATGGCCGTCGATCGCCACGCCTGCGATGCTCGCATCAAGATGACCGATGCCGACATAGCCGATCGCGCGCGCATCCTGAGCGATCGCCGTCTTCATCGCTCCGTTGGAGTTCACCGTGTTGACCGAAGGCGACTGATCGACCTTGCCCATCAGCTTGCCCTGGAACGTCTCGCGCGTGCCGCTGCCGTCCTCGCGGCCGTACACGTCGATCGCGCCCGGCTCACCGCCAAGTTCCTTCCAGTCGGTCACTTTGCCCGTGTAGATCGCCACGACCTGCTCCTTGGTGAGCGCCTTGACAGGGTTGGAGGGATGTACGGCCAGCGCCACGCCGTCGATCGCGAAGGGGAACGACACCAGGCCGAACTTTTCGATCTCGCTCGCCTTGAGCGGCCGGCCCGTGTTGCCGATCTGAGCCAGGCCTTCACCCACCTGCTTGACGCCCACGCCGCTGCCGCCGCCGGCCACGGTGATGCGGATCTTCGGATTGAACGTCATGATGTCGCGCGCAGCCTGCGTCATCACGGGGATGTGCGCCGTGCCGCCGGCAATGTCCAGTTTGCCCTCAAGCCCCTTGAAGGCGTCGAGAGGACCGGCCCAGGCAGCCGAAGCCAGCGCCAGCGCAGCCATGATGCACAGCGAATTTCTGAATTTTTTCATCTTACAACACTCCCTTTTGCAGTATTTAGGACGCAGACTCGGACACGAGAGCGAAAACGGGTATTTTTACCCAATTCGATGCGAATTTTTGCTTCTTATCGCTCTGTATCTTTGCTCGACCTTGGCCGGAAATAATTTTTCGGCATAATTATTATATCACAGCCTGGGGAATCGTGGTGTATAATGTTGCTATGTTTTGATGCAACTTTAAAAACGGAGGGAACAAAAATGGATGAGAAGCGAACGACCATCATTCTCGTGCGTCATGGCGAGTGCAGCGCCAACAAAGAAGAACGATTTCGCGGCCGTGCTGATTTTGAACTGAACGAGCTCGGTCTGCGCCAGGCCGAGGAGATCTCGGCCGCACTGTGCGCGCTGCGCCCGGCTGCGCTCTACTCCAGCCCATTGAAGCGCGCCAGACAGTCGCTCGAACCGACGGCACAAAAGCTGGGACTGGAGATCGCCATCGAAAACGACCTCAACAACATCGCCTTCGGAGCGTGGGAGGGCCGCAAAAAGTCGGAGATCGCCCGCGAGCAGCCCGAACTGTGGAATCTGTGGAAGACCGCTCCGGAAGAACTGTCGTTCCCGGGCATGGAAAGCCTCGACGAAGTCGGCCGCCGCTCGCGCGCCGTCGTTGACCGGCTTGTGAGCCGGCACGCCGGCGAAACCATTGCCCTGTGCACCCACCGCACGGTCCTCAAGCCGCTCGTGCCATACTGCCTCGACATGCCGCGGCCATGGTTCTGGAAGTTCCACTTCGACAACGCCTCGATCAGCATCCTCATCCACGACGATAAAGGCTATTCCCTGTTCAGTCTCAACAGGATCGACCACCTGACTAGCCTCAACCGCGAGTGGAACTAGCCAGTTTTCCCCGATAAAAGAACGCCCTCCCCGTGCGCCGCGTGATCATTTCACGCAATGCCGGAGAGGGCGTTTTTTGTTCATCATAAAACAATTATCAGCCGAACAGTTTTTCAAACAGGCTCTTTTTCTTCACCTTGCCGGCGTCGATGTCCTGCGCTTTTTCGATGCCCTTTTTGACGGCTTCGGCAATCCCATCGCTGCCCTCGCCCTTCACCGCCGCCTTGACCACGTCGTTGAGGGTGGACATGGCGTTTTCGATGTGAAGATCATGAGCGTCGCGGGCGCGTCTCGTCCCGCTGCGCTCCCACTCGCCGCAGACAGCGCAGATGCTTTTCCAGAAATCGCGCACTTCGCCTGGGTCGGCTTCTTTGGGGATCTTGATAAGGATCTCCGGCAGCAAGCCGCTGTAATAAGGAAAGCGGATCTCCCAGCCGTCGTTGCGCTGATCAGCGCCGCGCTTTTCCTTCAGCGAGATCACGCTTGTATAGTCGTGAACAAGTTCACGCGCCGTGCTGACGCCAACGGCCTGATTCACGAACGCCTCGCTGGCGTTCCACTCGCGGATATCGCTGAAATAGAACACCGGCCGATGCTCGAAGCGTTTCGACTGAGGCGTCGTGATCGTGAACAGTCCGGCGGCGATATTGCTCTGAAAGTGGATCTCCTGTCCGCGGCCGACGGACAGACGGCGGTCGATGAGCTTGACGCCTTCAAGCGCTTTTTCATCGCGCTCCATGCGCGCCATCATCTCGGCCGCCTGATCCTTGCTCAGGTGATCGGGACGCGCGAACGGGTTGAGCTTTTTGCGGCAGTCGTCGCAGATGTAGTCCTTGCTGCTCATCTTCGTGCGGCTCATCATGCCGACTTCTTTGCCGCAGAACGCGCAGGGCTCCTTGCTGAACAGGCCCATGAAGATTCCTCCTTTGCGTATCGTTATAAAAAACAGCCTCCGCGCCCCCATTCAGGAGCCCGGAGGCTGTTTCTATAGTCCGGTAAAGTTCTGCTCTTAGAAACCGCTCAGTCTGAACACGAGCAGTTCTTCAGACGACATGTCGGGACGCTCGCGGATGATCAGCGACAGCACGGTATCGGGATCGAGCAGGAAGCCGCCCACGTTGCCGCCCACGCCGGATTTGCCCTCGTAGAACGCTCTGGGGCCTTCGCAGCCAAGCGGGTTGCCGTCTTTGTCCCAAACCATGACGCTGCTCTGCAGCGGCAGGGCCACATAGCCGTTGGCCGTCTCCGCAGCAAAGAACACGCCGCCCATCGTCAGCTTCTTGGGCTCGTAAAGCGTCTTCTGGAGCTTGCCCGCGTGGTCGTAGACGAAGATAACGGTATCCTTGCCGCCCTTCTCGCGGCCGCTGACGAAGATGTTCTTCTCGTCGATGCCGACATAGGCCGTGCTCATGTAATCAACTTCAGCCAGAGGGAAGTTGACGGTCTTGACGGCGCCGTCGGGCGAGATCTCGTACTTCTTCATATCCTTGCCGGCGCGGGCACTGGCTTCAAGCCCCCAGGTGCCGTCGGGAGCGACGACGATCTCCTTGGGGCCCTTGACTTTGGTGACAACGCCGTCTTTGATGCGCACGGCGCCCGTTCCCACGCCGCCCAGCCAGATCGTGCCGTCGGCGGGCGCGCTCATCGTCCTGAAAAACGGCGAGCGGATGTCGCCAAGGCTGATCTCGCCGGTCTTGACGAGCTTCGTTCCGTCAAAGCTGTACTCGCACAGCCCCAGACCGGGCGCGACCACAAAGGCTTTGTCGCCCTTCACGGCGATGTGATAGCCGCCGCCCCAGTTACGTTCGGCGAGGCACGGTTCAATGGGAACAAACGCGCTGTTCACCTTGACAGAGCCCACATCGACGGAGTGAGCGCCGGCGGTGTAGGGCGTTCCTTCCCAGTACCAGGGAGCGTCCTTCACGCCCGCGTCAGCGACTTTGAACGTGAGGCCGCGCAGAAGCGTGTCAACGGCTGCGCGCTTGGTTCCGCAGTCGGTCTTCACCATCAGGGTCACGCCGGAGCCCTCGGGACGCGCGTAATACGTGGTCCTGTTACGGTCGCCGGAGTTCATCGTCGCGACGCCGCCCAGCATCACCGGCGTGTACGCCCCGGCGGCAAAGTCTTTCAGGTCATAGCCCGCGACTTTCAGCTGACGGCGGAACTCGTGGTGATCCTCAAGCTTAGCGGTGATCTCGACAGAAGCGTCGGCGCGCTTGGGATTATCCGCCTGCGGGATCGTGATTTTCAGCGTCGTGCCCTTGTTGGTGTCTTTAAAGTCGCGCTTGGCGTCATACGTCCAGCCGGCCGCGTCATCATATTTGAGAGCGAACAGCTTGCCCTCCACCGTCTGCTCGGCAGCAAAAGCCGATCCGCACACCAGCACCGCGGCGCAGGCCGCAAAACATGTTGCCGATACTTTGTTCATCGATATGACCTCCCGTATTGGCGTGAGCACACGCACATGATCATTTTTCAGCGTTCATTCTAGCTGAAAGATTTGAAAAATCATCACCCTCATGGGCGAATTTCTATTTTTATTATAGTATACGAGAGCTTTTTATCAAACAATTCTTACGCTTCAGGCAATACGGGGATCGAAGCGATCAGCTCGCGCGTATAAGGATGCCGCGCGTCTTTGAGGATCCGCTGCGCGTCGCCTTCTTCGCAGAGTTCACCGTTTCGCATGACGATGACGCGCTGTGCGGCGCGGGAGGCAAGGCGCAGATCGTGCGTCACGAAGATCATGCTCATGCCCCGGGCAACGTGACGCTCAAGTACGGCAACGATCTCGCCGCGCGTGGAGACATCCTGCATCGACGTGGGTTCATCGCACAGCAGCAGCTCAGGCTCAAGCATCAGAGCGCGCGCCAGTTCAACGCGCTGACGCTGCCCGCCCGACAGTCCCACGGCGCGCGAGTTCAAGATCCGCGTCTCCGTCAGTCCCAGTTCCGCCAGCAGATCGACCGCTCGCGTTCTCGTTTCGTCTTTGCTCCACGATCTTCGGGCGATCACCGCCGGTTCCATCACCGCTTCCAGCGCCGTCAGCCCGGGCGGCAGAGCGCCGTACGGGTCCTGCGGCACGTAGCCGCAGCGCTGGCGCGTTTTCGCCAGTTCGCCGGGAGCGAGCGTGTTCACGTCACGACCGAACAGCTCTGCTTTGCCTGATGTCGGCGGGACGAGGCCGATCAGTGCGCGCAGCAGCGTGGTCTTGCCGCTGCCGGACTGTCCGACCACGGCAAGCGTACCGCCTCGCTCCAGGCACAGCGAAAAGTCCTTCACCGCCTGGTGCGTGCCGCGGCGCGAACGGAACACGACGTTCAGTTTCTCGGCCGAGGCGGCCCATGTCGTTTTATCTTCCATCTGCCAAGCCCCCTCGCTCACATCGCCTCGACGAGCCGCCGCGTGTAGGCGTGCTCCGGCGCATGGATCAGCTTTTTCGGCGCGCCGCATTCGATGAGCTCGCCGTCTTTCATGACGATCAGCTCATCGCAGACGGATGCGGCCAGCGGCAGGTCGTGCGTGACCAGCAGCACCGTCAGGTCTCGCTCCTCCTTCAGCCGCAGCAGCAGCCGCAGGATCCCCGCCTGCGTGATCACGTCGAGCGCCGTCGTCGGTTCATCGGCCAGCAGCAGCGCAGGATCGCAGGCGAGCGCCAGCGCGATAGCGGCGCGCTGTTTCTGCCCTCCCGACAGTTCGTGCGGATAGCGGCGGGCGATCGAAGCGTCGAGCTCAACCTGTTCGAGCAGAGCGCTCACGCGTGTCTTCGCAGCCGTTCCCGCAAGAGTGCAGTGCACGCGCAGCACTTCCTCGATATGCGAGCCGATCGTCTTTACAGGCGTGAACGAGTTCTGCGCTCCTTGAGGCACAAGCGCGACCTCCTTCCAGCGCCGGCGGCGCAGAGCCTCTTCGCTGAGCGTCAGCAGGTCTTCGCCGCAGACTTCGATCCGTCCGCTGACGCGGGTCCCCGCAGGAAGGAGGCCAAGGATCGCGGACACGATCGTCGTCTTGCCGCTGCCGGATTCCCCCACGAGGCCGGTGAGGCTGCCCTTTTCCAGCGAAAACGAAACGCCGCGCACGGCTTCGCTGCTCTGTCCCGGGTACGCGATATGCAGATCGCGAACGTCAAGCATGGTCCTTCCCTCCCAGCCGCGGATCGATCTTCTCTTCAAGGAAGCGTCCGATGTCCATAAAGATCAGGCACAGCGCCACGATGCCCAGGCCCGGCGGCAGGATCAGCCACCATGCCCCCTCCGTGAACGCGCCGAACGAATGCGCCTCGTGCAGCATCCGCCCCCACGAGATCAGCCGCGGATCAGAGAGGCCGAGAAACGCCAGTCCCGCCTCGGACAGAACCGCGCCCGGCACGCCGAGCGCCAGGTTGGCCAGCAGGATCGGCGCCGTCTCCGGCACCAGATGCCGCCAGAGGATGTAGCCGCGCTGCGCGCCAAGCGCGCGCAGGCCTTCCACCCAGGGCTGCTCGCGAACCGAGAGCGTCAGCGCGCGCACCGAACGGGCAGTGCCCATCCACGAGAAGATCGAGAGGATCAGCACCAGCTGCCACAGTCCCTTGCCCCACAGCCCCGCCAGCGTCATCAGGATCGGCAGCGTCGGGATTGCCAGCAGCACGTCAACTGCGCGCATGATGAGCGCGTCGGTCAGGCCGCCCGCGTAGCCGGCCGTCAGGCCGAATCCCAGGCCCAGCAGCGTCGCCGCCACCGTCGCCGAAATGCCGACCGTCAGCGACGTGGAAATCCCCGACAGCAGCAGTGCAAACACGTCCCGGCCTCGCTGATCGGTGCCGAGCAGTCCTTGCCGCCGGCCGGGAAGCGATAATTTCAGCGTGTACGAATGGGCTCCGTTCACGCGCAGCACATACCGTCCCGCGGAGGGAAACAGCTCCTCCACTGCCTGCCCGATCAGCGGCAAGCCTAGCGACCGCTTGAACATCATGTCCCGCGCATCGAGGTTCAGCCAGTACTGTTCGCGTCCCGTCAGCCGCGCGAGCTCAAAATCGCCCTTGGGCGTGCTCCAGACGACCGTCGCCGTCAGTGCCTGATCGGCAGCGATCTTGCCTTCAAGCGCGAAGATCGCCGGCGGCTGCGAGTTCCAGTCGAACTCAGCACTGCCGTTTTCCGCCTTCGGTCCGCCGCTTTCAGCAAAGCCTACGCCGAGGACGGATACCCTGTCACCGCTGCACTTCAGCTCGATCGTCTTCGATGACGAAAGCGACGCTCCCAGCCAGGCGGGACGAGCGAACGGAGCCCCCACCGTGTCAGACGGACTGCCGCCAAGCAGCCGCGGTCCGAAGATCCCCGCCAGCACGATGCAGATAAAAGCCCACACAGATGGACGCCGCAGCAGAGCTTTCATCGGTTCACCCCCTCGATCCTCACTCTGGGATCGACCAGCCCGTAGACCACATCGGCCAGCAGATTGCAGCTCACCGTGATCAGCGCCAGCAGATAGAACGAAGCTCCCGCGGCCGGGTAATCGTGCCCGGAAAGAGCCTCCAGCAGGAAGGCGCCGACGCCGCGAAGCGAGAAGACCGTCTCCGTGATCACAGCACCGGAGACGAGCCCTGGGACCGACATCAGCAGGATCGTCACGATCGGCGGCAGGATCGTGCGGAACGCATGGCCGTACACCACGCTGCGCGGCGACAGTCCGCGCGCCCGCGCCATCAGCACAAAGTCCTCGCCGAGAGCGCGCACCATCAGGTTGCGCACGTACAGCGCCCAGCCGCCGAAGCCCATCAGCGTCAGCGACAGCACCGGCAGGCACAGGTGCCACAGCCGGTCAGCCAGCAGGGCCCATCCGCCCGCCGGCGGCGGCACAGACACGCTGCCGCGCAGCGGAAAGATCGGAAAGTCGCGCGCCAGCAGCATGAGCAGCACCAGCTGCACGAAAAATCCCGGGAAGGACGACATCACCGCGCCCGCGCGCAGCACCAGCTTCTCGATCCATGAGCCGCGGCGCACGGCAGATTTCACGCCCAGCCAGATGCCCAGCGCCGCGGAGGCCGCCATCGACAGCGACATCAGCGTGATCGTTCCCGGCAGGCGCGAGAGCAGTTCGTCCCACACGGGCCGCCGGCTGAGGAACGAGAGGCCGAAGCGGAACGTGAGCATCTGCTTCAGATAAATGAAAAACTGTTCAAGCATCGGCCTGTCCAGGCCGTAAAGAGCGCGCAGACGTTCCTTCGCCTCGGGAGAAAAGTTCGGATCGATGATCGTGCTCACCGCGTCGCCGGGCATGACGCGAAACAGCGCGAAGTTCAGCACCAGCACGCAGATCAGCACCAGGAGCGACGCCAGCACGCGCCGCAGAAGCCAGCTCCTTTTCATCGCGCTTTCGCCTCCTTCAGACTCAGCCGCCAGTAATGGGGATTCCGTGTCATCATCACGTATTCGCCGGGACGGTACTCCTCCAGCGCAAAAGGCCCGGCACCGACCAGGGCCGACGGGCCGCCGCTGCCAAGCGGGTCCCAGTTCTGCCAGTCAGAAACGCCTTTCAGCACGCGTTCAGGCATGTACGGCAGTCCGGCCACGTTGTCCAGATACCAGTAGCTGACGCCCGTCATCGTCACTTTCAGCTCGCGTTCATCCAGCGCTTCCGCCGCTGCGACATTTTTCACAGCATCATAGAACCTGGGGATCTGGTTCTTTTTCAGAAAGTCGATCGTCGCTTTCAGATCATTCGCCGTCAGCGGCGAGCCGTCGTTCCACTTCAGCCCGGGACGCAGGCGGAACGTCAGCGCCGTGTGCGCGTCTTTTCCGGCCCCTTCAACGGCCACATTCCAGCTTTCTGCCAGTCCCGGCATGTCTTCGAGCGTCAGCGGGTTGGTGCCGATCAGCCCCTCATAGACCTGCCCCAGTACCTGCCACGAATAGGCGCTGCTGGCCGTGAACGGGTTCAGGCTCCGGGGCTCTTCCGCCAGCGCCATCGTCAGAGGCCGCATCGGTCCTTCGCGCGGGACGGCACGCATCAGCGTCCACATGTTGTCAGCGGTGATCTTCTCTGTCGAGATCACGTTTTTCCACTGGTTCGAGAACGCCGCCACAGAAAAGCGGCTGTAGATCGGCACCGACGGCACAAGCTCCGCCAAAAGGCGCTGCGCCTCGGCGCTCGCTTTTTCGGCAGATTCTTTGTCAGGCGCATAGCGCAGGCGTTCCAGCGCCGCGTCGAGCGAAGCGTCATGGATGCCCGTCATGTTGTAGCCGCCGGGCACGTCCATTGAGCTGTGATAGAAGCTGTACAGCGAGTCGGGATTGCGCCCCATGCTCCAGGCCAGCACCGCCAGCGAATAATCCTTGCGGTCGAGCCGCGCGATCATCGCCGAAAAATCCATCGGCTCCACTTCAACGTCAAAGCCCGAGGCGTTCAGCGAAGCTGCGATCTGCTCGGCCATCTCGGCTGTCGTCGGCGCGACGCGGGCCAGCGGCGCCAGCAGCTTGACGGCCGGCACAGGCGAGCCGTCAGGCATCAGCAGGCGGCCGGCGTAATTGAAGCGGTACCCCGCCGACAGCAGCAGTTCCCGCGCCGCTGCGCGGTCGAAAATGTTGCGCGTCCCCTCGGCGCTCGCCCACGGCGAGACCGGCGGCAGCCAGCTGTTGATCGGCTCGCAGTACCCCTGATAGATATTGCGCACCATGCTGTTGCGGTCGGTGGACATCGCGGCGGCGCGGCGCACGGCCGGGTCGTTCAACGGCGGCGTCTGGTTGTTCATCAGCAGGAAAAAAGCGTGAAAGCCCCGCGCCAGCGACATGTCGAGCCGCGGCGACGCGCTCAGGCGGTTGATGTCCGAGGGCCGGGCGATGTCGCTGAGCACGTCGATCTCGCCTTTCTCAGCCGCAAGCACCTGTGAATCAGCGTTCGCCACGATCACCATGCAGATCTTCTCGACCGAAGGACCGCTGACCGTCTCGGGATCGAAATCGATCCCCGCTGCCTGCGCCGCAGAGCAGCACAGCGCCAAAAGCGCTGCGCACAGCAGTTTTTTCATGAAAATCACCTCGTTGTTCCAGTGCGTTTACGAAAAAAGGGCCTGTTCATCAAAACAGACCCTTGTATTGTACCGCGCGATGCGGAGTTTTTTCAATTGTTTACAACACCGATGATTCAGCGCTTCCCGCTTTCGAGCGAGCGGTCACGGCGGCTTTTCGCCTCCAGAGCCGTCTCAAAATGCACCATGCGCAGCCGGGGATCCTCGTCCGAACGGGCGCGGATCTGCTCGCGCAGCGCTTCCATCGCGGCGGCACGGCAGACCTCGGCGATCTCGGCGCCGTTCATGCCGTCAGTGCGCGCGGCAAGCTCGTCAAGGCGCACACCGTCAAGCGGCAGCTTTTTCAGGCAGATGCGCAGGATCTCCTCCCTTGCCGCCCTGTCCGGCAGCGGCAGCTCCAGCACCAGTTCGAAGCGGCCTGCCGAGAACATCGCCGGGTCGATGCGGTCGATGCGGTTCGTCGTCGCCACCACGACCACGCCGCCCATGTCCTCGATGCCGCTCATCTCCGACAAAAACTGGCTGATGACGCGGTCGGTGATCTGAGCCTGAGCGCTGCCGTCCGAGCCGCGCACCGGCACGAGCGAGTCGATCTCGTCAAAGTACAGGATCGAAGGCGCCGCCTGGCGAGCCGTACGGAACACCTCGCGCAGCGCCCGTTCGCTCTCGCCCACATATCGCGACATCAGCGACGGTCCCTTGACAGAGATGAAGTTGACGCCGCTCTCGTGCGCAAGCGCCTTCACCAGCAGCGTCTTGCCCGTTCCGGACACGCCGTGGATCATGATGCCGCGCGGCGGAGTCACGCCCCAGCGGCGGAACAGCGCGCTCTTTTTGAGCGGCCACTGAACGGCCTCGATCAGCTGCTCCTTGATCTCGCTCAAGCCGCCCACGTCATCCCAGGTCGTGTTCGGGATCTCGACGAATACCTCGCGGATCGCCGAAGCCTCGATCTCGCGCAGCGCGGCACGGAAATCCGCCATCGTGATCTCCATGTTCTCAAAACGTCCTCCGGACGCCTCCACCGCGTCGAGCGAGGGCATCAGGCGGCGCAGCGCCATCATCGCCGATTCCTTCGCCAGCGCCTGCAAGTCGGCGCCCACAAAGCCGTGCGTCACGTCGGCCAGCCGCTCCAGATCAACATCGGCAGCCAGAGGCATCCCGCGCGTGTGGAT
Organism: Pyramidobacter sp.; assembly: GCA_017940445.1. Lineage (GTDB taxonomy): Bacteria > Synergistota > Synergistia > Synergistales > Dethiosulfovibrionaceae > Pyramidobacter. Next base: position 11,581 of record JAGAYQ010000361.1, read on the forward strand.
CTTTAAAATTTCCAGACGTCCGGCCCGGTCAGGGATGGGAATGGCGATCTCGCGGTCAAAGCGTCCGGGGCGGCGCAGCGCCGGATCGAGCGTGTTGGGGATGTTCGTGGCAGCGATCACCACCACCTGCCCGCGGGCCGACAGTCCGTCCATCAGCGTCAGCAGCTGAGCGACCACGCGGCGCTCCACCTGCTTTTCGCCGCCCATCTCCTCGCGCTTGGGCGCGATCGCGTCCACTTCGTCGATGAAGATGATCGCCGGCGCGTTCTGCTGCGCTTCTTCAAAGACGGCGCGCAGCCGCTCCTCGCTCTCGCCGTAATACTTGCCGATGATCTCGGGACCGGAGATGCTCGTGAACCAGGCGTCGCTCTCGCTGGCGACCGCTTTGGCGATCACCGTCTTGCCCGTGCCGGGAGGACCGTAAAGCAGCACGCCCTTTGGAGGCTCCACGCCGAGCCGCACGAACGCCTCAGGAAACTTGAGCGGCAGCTCGATCATCTCGCGGATGCGGCGCAGCTGCGCGTCCAGGCCGCCGATGTCGGCATAGGTGATTTTTTTCTTTGTCAGCTCATCCAGCTGCGGCTTTTCGATCGAGATCTCCGTCGAGGCTGTGATCGTCACCGTGCCGCCGGGAAACGTCTCGCCCACGCGCAGCCGCACCTCTCGTCCGTAGGGCGAAGTCAGACACACCTCGTCGCCCGTATTGACCGGGTAGTCCTTGAGCCGCGCGCGAATAAAGCCCCGGTCGAGGTCCTCAAACGGAGCCGAAGCAAGCGGATAAAACGCGGCCCGCTCGGCGTAGCTGGTCCCGACCTTGTAAAAGCGCACTTCGCCGCCGGCTTCGCGCCCGACGTTTTTCATCCCCAGGGGGTCCAGCCCCACGCAGCCCTCATCGACCGACGAATCGTACACCAGCCGGAACGCCGATCTGCGTTCACCCTCCAGCTCGATCAGCCCGCCGTCGATCAGGGAATATTTGTTCAGATCAAGCGGCGAAAGACGCGCACGCGCCATGCCCGCATCTTCCGGCCGCGAAGGAACGATCTTCAGCACACAAACACCTCCATTGTGCGATTTTCCTGACATAGTTTAGCACAAGAGCACGGATTTTCTTCATTCTTTTTTACCGGCACAAAAAACGGAGCTTCATCGCCCTTTTCACGATAAAGCTCCGTTTTCCGCTATTTCTTTTTGGTGCTCTTTTTCTTCGCGTCGGCTTTCTTCTTGCCGCCAAAGAGCTTGTCGAGCAGCCCTTCTTTTTTTTCGGTGTTCACGCCGAGCTCCTGCGCAAGTTCGTTCACAAGTCTGGAAGCGTTCTCGCTCAGGGCAGAGGGCTTGGGCACGTCCACGGTGACATGAAGGATCAGGTCGCCGCGCGAGGAGCCGCGCAGGCTCGGCATGCCCTTGCCGCGCACGCGGATCGTACGTCCGGGCTCGGTGCCTTCAGGAATATCGAACTCGGCGTCGCCGTCGATGAGCGTGCCGATGACCGACTTTCCGCCCATGACCGCCTGCGGCCAGGGAATGCTCACCGTGCGGTGCAGATCCATGCCGTCACGCTGGAAGACAGGATCGTCGCGGACTTCCATGACGATGTACAGATCGCCCGGTGAACCGCCGTTGAGGCCCATCTCTCCCGCGCCGGGAACGCGCAGACGCGTGCCGTTGTCGACGCCGGGCTGGATCTTGATCTCCTGCTCGCGGCGGCGGTGGATGCGGCCTTCGCCTCCGCACTCCTTGCAGGGCTTTTCGACGACTTTGCCGCGGCCGCCGCATGTGGGACAGGTACTGACCTGCACCGTGTCGCCAAAGATGGTACGCACGCGCGAACGGACCTGGCCGGTGCCATGGCAGGTGGGGCACTCTTTGGGATCATGGTCGGGCTCGCTGCCGGTACCGTGGCAGTGATCGCAGGGCTCCCAGCGGGGGATCGTGACTTTGCGGTTCACGCCCGTAGCGGCTTCTGCAAGCGAAATGGACAGCACCATCTGCAGGTCGGCGCCGCGGGTGGGGGCGTTGGGATTAGCGCGGCGGCCAAAGGGACTGCCGCCGCCGAACATGCTGAAGATGTCGCCGAAGATGTCCTCCGCGCCCATGCCGCCAAAGGGATTGCCCCCGGGGATGTCGTCAGCGGTGCCGAACTGGTCGTAGCGGGCGCGCTTTTCCTGATCGCCGAGCACAGAAAACGCGGCGTTGACTTCCTTGTATTTCTGCTCTGCGTCGGGATCGTTCGGATGGGTGTCGGGATGGCACTCGCGCACCTTGGCGCGGTACGCGTGCTTGATCTGATCAGCGGTCGCGTCGCGAGCGACGCCAAGGACTTCGTATAAGTCCCGCTGCGTTTCTGGCATGGGATGACCGCTTAGTCGGTGAACTCAGCGTCGACCGTGTCGCCGTCCTTCTTGCCGCTCTGGCCTGCGTCACCGCCGTTGCCGGGGTTGGCATTGCCGCCCTGCTGAGCGTTCGCCTGCTGGTACAGTCTCACGCCAATGGGCTGCATGGCGGTGCTGAGGGCTTCGATCGCCTTCTGAATGCCCTCGGCGTCGTCACCGTCCTTGGCCTTCTTCAGCTCGTCGATCTTGGTGTTGACCGTGCCCTTCTCCTCGGGCGTGACCTTGTCACCAAGGTCCTTGATGGTCTTTTCGCTCTGGTAGATGAGCGAGTCGGCCATGTTGCGGGCCTCGATGAGGTCTTTCTTCTTCTTGTCGTCGGCCTCGTGCGCTTCGGCCTCGGCCTTCATCTTCTCGATCTGGTCCTTCGACAGGCTGGACGACTGGATCGTGATCTTCTGCTCCTTGCCGGTGCCCTTGTCCTTGGCGGAAACGTTGAGGATGCCGTTGACGTCGATGTTGAAGGTCACTTCGATCTGCGGGATGCCGCGGGGCGCGGGCGCGATGCCGTCAAGCGTGAAGGTGCCCAGCAGGACGTTGTCGGCAGCCATGCTGCGCTCGCCCTGAAGGACCTTGATCTCGACGCTGGGCTGGTTGTCAGCCGCAGTGCTGAAGACCTGGCTCTTGGAAACGGGGATGGCCGTGTTGCGCTCGATGATGCGGGTGCAGACGCCGCCGAGGGTCTCAATGCCCAGCGACAGGGGCGCCACGTCGACGAGGACGATGTTCTTGTCGGTGTCGCCGCTCATGATCGCGCCCTGGATGGCCGCGCCGGCCGCGACGCACTCGTCGGGGTTGATGCCCTTGGTAGGATCTTTGCCAAGCAGCTCCTTGACCTTGGCCTGAACGGCAGGCATACGCGACGAGCCGCCGACAAGCAGGATCTTGTCGATCTGCGACGCATTGACGCCGGCGTCGGCCAGAGCGTTCTTGACAGGAGCGACGACGCGCTCAAGCAGGTCGGCCGTGAGCTCTTCAAAGCGGGCGCGGCTCAGCTTCATCTCAAGGTGCTTCGGGCCGGTGCTGTCGGCAGTGATGAAGGGCAGCGAGATCGTCGTCTCCATCATGGACGACAGTTCGATCTTCGCCTTCTCGGCGGCTTCGCGCAGACGCTGCATAGCCATCTTGTCGGCCGAAAGGTCGATGCCCTGCTGCTTCTTGAACTCGGCGACCATCCACTGCACGATCTTCATATCCCAGTCGTCGCCGCCCAGGCGGTTGTCGCCGCGCGTAGCAAGCACTTCAAAGACGCCGTCGCCGACGTCGAGCAGCGAAACGTCGAAGGTGCCGCCGCCCAGATCGAAGACCAGGATCTTGTGGTCGCCGGTCTTGTTCTCGCCATAGGCCAGAGCCGCGGCGGTG
>JAGAYQ010000362.1 GCA_017940445.1 Pyramidobacter sp.
TCTTCTTCCATCGGCGCGTCGGTGCTGCCGGCCATGACAAGACCGGTGTCCCAGAGGGCGCGGAACGGATAGGCCTGGAGGACGCGCCTGGCGCCGAGGCGCAGCGGGGCCATGACGCGGTCGGTGTAGCACTGGCAGGGCTGCACGTCGAGCACGACGCCGATCTTCGTCAGCCGCTCGCGCAGATCAGCCGGGCAGACGATGACGTGGACGAAGCGGTAGGGCAGACGCGGCTGTCCCAGCTCGGCGATCACGCGCTCTACGGCGCGGGCTGCCTGTTCGATGGCGGCGTCGCCGATCATGTGGATCTGCACCTGGATGCCGCGCTTCTGAGCTTCGTACAGCGTGCGGAACAGTTCTTCGTCGTCGTGGTTGGGCACGCCGCACGTCTCGGGCATATCGTCGAACGGCTCGCGCATAAAGCAGGTATGTCCGCCGAGCGTGCCGTCCATGAAGATCTTCAGGCCGCCGTACATGATCTGATCGCTGCCGAGGCCGGAACGGAACGTGAACTCGGGCAGGCGGTCGTGATAGCAGATCACGCGCACCGGCAGACGGCCGGCCTCAGCCAGGTCCTGCCAGGTGAACAGCTCTTCCCCGAGAGCGTACTTGGGCGCGTCGCAGGCGTGTCCGCAGGTGATGCCGCGCGAGGCCATGATCAGCGTGGCTTTTTCCATCACGGCGGTCAGTTTGGCGGGCGTTTCGTACTCGGCCGCGACGGTCTCGATGATCGGCGAAGCGCCGCCCTCAGTCATCACGCCGGTGACCTTGCCGTCCGGACCGCGCAGCACGTAAGGATCAGTCGAGTCGCAGAGCCCGCTTTCGCGCATGGCGCGCGAGTTGGCGACGTGACGGTGGCCGCAGTAGCGGCTGAGGATGACGGGGTTGTCGAGGCCGAGTGAATCGAGCCATTCCATGCTGGGCGGCGTCGTCACGGGCCAGGCCATTTCGTTGTAGTTGATGGCGCGGATCCAGGCGCCGGGGCCCACTTCGGCCGCACGCGCGCGCAGCATGGCGGCCGTCTCGTCGAGCGAGCGCACGCTGAGCAGGTTGACGTACAGATTCTGGCGTGCGAACGCCGTGAGGTGCAGATGTCCGTCGCTCATGCCGGGCATCATCATGTTTTCGCCGTAATCGGCGACTTCCGCTTCAGGATACGCCGCGCACGCCTCCGCATATCCGCCTACGAACACGAAGCGCCCGCCGCTGACGACGGCGGCTTCCGCCCGGGGGCGGTCAGGATCGCCTGTCCAGATGCGGGCACGGATCAAAAGATCTTTCATCGTTGAGGTTCCGCCTTTCTGGTATTTTTTGACCAAATGCTTTTCAGAATTTTACAACAATCGCGTCATAAATGCTATCTCCGATTTATGAAATTTCTCCCTGACATTCCCGCCAGTTATATGAGGAATCTGAGCGCGGCGCGATCCGCCGGTTCAGGCCCAAAAGGTGTATAATCGCCGTAATATCGATTTTTCGCCCGAGCTCCCGGCGGGCTTCATCCCTTTTTCCACTTCACGGAGGCTTTTATGAAAGACACCGCACATCCGGCGCCGACCGCGGCGGATTCCGTATACCGGCAGCTGAAAAAACAGATCATCGCGAGATGCCGTCAGCCTGGCGACCGCCTGCGCGAGGAGACGATCGCCAAGGAGCTCGACGTGAGCCGCACCCCTGTGCGCGAGGCGATCCGCCGACTCACCGCGGAAGGGCTCGCGACGCTGATCCCCAACGCGGGCGCGCGCCTCGTCCGCCCCACGCGCGAGGAGATCGTCGACACGTATGAAGTCCGCGAACATCTTGAATGCCTGGCCGCGCGCAAGGCGGCCGCTTCCGTCACGCCGGAGCAGCTTGACGCGCTGCAGGCGCTGATCGACGAGGAAGAGCGCATTTTTGAGGAGAAGAATTTCGAAGCGTACCTCGACGTGAACAACCGCTTTCACCGCACGCTTGCCGCAGCCTCGGGAAATCCGGTCCTGGCGGGGGTCATCGGCAATCTGGCGACGAGGACGAGCGTGTTCATGCTCTTTTACGACACGTTTTTCGACATGCAGACCAATCCCAGCCTCGACGAGCACCGCGCGCTGCTCAAGGCGCTGCGTGCGCATGACGGCGAGCGGGCGGCACAGCTGATGAAGGTGCACCTCACGCTGTCGGCCACGTCGCTGCAGAGCGGCGAGAGCGAAGCCAGGGAGGCGGGTGCATGAGACGGGCCGAGTACGTTTCCGACTTCACGCGAGGCAGCGTGATGCGGCAGCTCGTCGTCTTCTCGCTGCCTCTGTTCCTCTCGAATCTTCTGCAGATCGTCTACAACATGGTGGATATGGTCATCGTCGGCCAGTCGCTCGGCAAAGTGGGCCTCTCGGCCGTATCCGTCGGCGGCGACGTGACCAATTTTCTGACTTTCGTCGCGATGGGATTTTCCAACGCCGGGCAGGTGATCATCGCGCAGTATCTCGGTGCCGGCCGCAGCCGCGACGTGGGGCGCTTCATCGGCACGATGTTCGCCTTCCTCGCCCTGCTCTCTGTCCTGCTGGGCGGGACCGCCCTGACGTTCAGACGCTCCATCCTGGGCCTGATGAACACGCCCGCGGAAGCGTTCGCACAGGCCCTGTCCTATTCCACGATCTGCATGGCAGGGCTGCCCTTCATCTACGGCTACAATGCCGTCAGCGCCGTGCTGCGCGGCATGGGCGACTCGAAGCATCCGTTCGTGTTCATCAGCGTGGCCGCCCTGCTCAACGTGGCGCTCGACCTGCTGTTCGTCATGGGGCTGGACATGGGAGCGGGCGGCGCAGCACTGGCAACGGTGATCAGCCAGGGCGTCAGCTTCGTTTCCTGCGCCGCTTTCACGCTGCGCCGCCGCGAACAGTTCGGCGTCGACGTGAGCGCGCGCGATTTCACCCATCTCGATAAGCCCATGCTGAGCGCTCTCGTCGGCCTCGGCGTGCCGATGGCCATCCGCAGCGCCGCGATCTCTTCAAGCAAGATGTTCGTCAACTCGTGGATCAACTCGTACGGCGTCGCCGTGTCGGCCTTCGCGGGCATCGCCAACAAGATCGCCAGCGTCAGCAACCTGCTCTCGAACGCGCTGATCACCGCCGGCTCGTCAATGGTCGGGCAGAACATCGGCGCGCGGACCTACGAGCGCGTGCTCAAGGTGATGCTCTCCGTCGGCACATTGTCGTTCAGTATCGCCACCGTGATGGCGGTACTGCTGTTCAGCTTCCCGCAGCAGATCTTCAGCTTCTTCACCACCGACGCCGACGTGATCGCCATCGGCTTGAAGTATCTGCCCATCGGTGCGCTGCTGTTCTACGGGGCGGCCTCGCGCGCGCCCGCCAACGCGCTTGTCAACGGCAGCGGCAACTACGCCGCCAACTTCGCCACCGCCATCCTCGACGGCATCGTCCTGCGCATCGGCCTGGCGCTGCTGTTCGGACTGAGCTTCGGCATGAAGCACTACGGCTTCTGGCTGGGCGACGCCGTCGCCGGCTTCACGCCCATCTTCATCGCCGCATACCTTTACATAAAAGGCAGCTGGAAGAAGTCGGAAGTGGTGAAGTAACGTCCCGATAAATCTTTATCTTCAAATTCCACCGTTAATAGGTTGAATAATAGCTATTTTTATAGTATTATTCTATCAGGGGGGTATGAACCATGATTCTTGATTCCAACACAATGATCTCCATCACTGATGCCAATCAGAACTTTTCCCGCGTGGCCCGGCTGGTCGATCAGTACGGCACCGCCGTGATCATGAAGAACAATGTCCCGCGTTACCTGGTGATCGATTTTGCCAAAGCTGATGCAGACCGCGAAGCGTCCGACGCCGAAGTCGAAGCAGTCTCGAACGCTCTCATCGCCCGAAACCGTCAGGCATACGAAGTGCTCGCACAATGATTTACCTCTCACGCCGCCACGTCCTGGCACTTCACAGGCTCCTCCTTGAAAAATTTGGCGGTACTGACGGCGTTCGTGATGAGGGACTTCTCGATTCGGCGCTGTCGGCACCGTTCCAAACGTTTGCCGGTCAGGCGCTCTATCCGGACGTGATCGAGAAAGCTGCAGCCCTTTGCTGGGGTCTTGTCAGAAATCATCCCTTTCTCGATGGGAATAAGCGCATCGGCGCCCACGTCATGCTCATTTTTCTGGAACTGAACGGCTGCCGGCTGCGCTACTCCCAGGAAGAGCTGATACACGAGATCCTGGCGCTTGCTGACGGTACGCTTCAGCGAGAGGATCTGTCGCGATGGCTGAAGGAACGGATAGTGCAGTAATACGCTTGCCGCGCTCTGCTGACTGTGGAGCGCGGCTTTTTTGTGCATAAAAATCAGTTTTTGTCTTGCAAAATTTTCGTCTTCGATGTAACATCACTGTGCAGAACTAAAGCCGCCGCAGTATGACACGGCTGGTTCAAATTTTTTTGGAGAGTTGGGGGCATCATTATGGGTATTGTGATCGCGGTCATCGTTGCCTACATGGCGCTGATGCTGTTTATCGGCTGGCGGGCTTCAAAGAGCGTGAAGTCGTCGAAGGACTATCTGATCGGCGGCAGGCGTTTCGGCGTGCTGCTCACCTCGATGGCGCATCAGGCCGCAGGGCTGAGCGGATGGCTGTTCACGGCCTGGTCGGCTCAGGTGGCCGGCATGGGGCTGGCTGCTGTGTGGACTTCGATCTCGTCGGGCTTTGCGCCGTTCGTCAACTTCTTCGCGCTGGCCAAAAAGGTGAGCCGCTTCACGGCGCTTTCGGGCGCGAAGAGCTTCATCGATCTGCTTGAGGCCCGCTACTACGATGAGGATAAGAAGTTCATCCGCTTCATCTCGGCCGTGATCATCTTCATCTCGATCACGGTATACATGGCGTCGCAGTTCATGGCTGCGGGCACGACGTTCAAGGTCATCCTCGGCTGGGATTACAAGTGGGCGATCATCCTCGCCACTCTGATCGTCACGCTCTACACGTCGGCAGGCGGCTTCCTCGCCGTGGTCTGGACCGACTTCATCCAGGGGATTCTGATGATCTTTGCCGTGCTCGTGGGCACGTATGTGGTGTTTAATCAGGTGGGCGGCGTCAGCGACATTTTCGCCGCGGTGGCAAAGGTCAATCCGGCCAAGATGAACATCTGGATCAACCCGCTGACGATCGTCGGCCTGCTCTCGGCCGGTCTGCTCGGCTACATGGGCCAGCCGCAGCTGGTGCAGATGTTCATGGGCATGGAAAATCCCAACGACTCGCGCAAGTCGGCGATGGTAGCCGGCTGCACCGGCGTGTTCATGCTGTTCGTGACGCTGTTCATCAACATGGCCTGCACGGTGCTGTTCCCCGATTCCGCTGACAAGAACACGAACTTCATCCAGCTGATCATGACCTACACGCCCAAGTTCCTCGTCGGCGTGGTCACGGCGGCCATCCTTGCCGCGGTCATGTCGTCGGCCGACGCGCTGATGCACGTGGTGAACACGACGGTGTGTCAGGATTTTTACAACAAGATGATCAAAAAGGGTCAGGCTGATGACCGTTCCGTGGTCCGCGTGGGCCGCGTCACGGCGCTGGTAGTCGGCGTCGCGGCGGTGTGGATCGCGTTCAACCCGTTCGAGGGCATCCTCTGGGTCAACTGGTGGGCGTGGGGCGGTCTTTCCACGTTCGCGCCGGTGATCCTGCTGGGTCTGTACTGGAAGCGCGCCACGCGCGAGGGCGCGATCGCAGGTCTGATCGGCGGCTTCGCGGGCTCGGCCTGGTGGTTCGCGGCCGGATATTACAAGATCCTGCACCTCACGTTCGTGGCCTTCTTCGTGGCAGGCATCCTTGAGGTGATCGTCAGTCTGGTCACGAAGGAGCCGCCCGAGCGCGTGCAGAAGATGGTCGAGCAGCTGAAGGACTAGTCCTATGCCGGTCGATGTATTTGTAGTAAAGGGAGCTGATGCGGCGCAGAACGCCTATGAGGCGATGAGCAGGGTCTTCGATGAGGACGCTTCGCAGCTGTCGATCCTGCTCAAGGTGAATTCGGGCTTCAAGGGCAAGCCCGCCACCGGTCTGTGCACGCATCCTGAAGCGGTGCGCGGCTTAGTGCGCTTCTTCAAGGAAAAACACGTCAAAAAACTGTACGTGGGCGACAGCTCGATCGTCGGCACCGACACCATCGAAGCGCTTAAAAGCGTCGGCATCTGGCAGGTATGCGAAGAAGAGGGCGTTGAGTGCCTTAATCTCGACGACTCGGGCATCCAGGAGCGCGACATCCCCGATCCCGTGATGGTGGAGCGGCTCAAGCTGTCGCGTCTGGCGTTCGAGGTGGACCGCGTCGTCTCCGTGCCGGTGATGAAAACGCACATGTACGCCGGCGCGTCGCTCTCCATCAAGAACATGAAAGGCTGCCTGTACCAGCGCGACAAAACCCGGCTTCACCGCATCTTCAAGCCGCTGCCTGAAAATGCGCGCGGCAAGTGCCTCGATTACGGCATCATGGACCTGGCGAAGATCTGCTACGCCGACTATGCCCTCGTCGATGGAACGATCGCCATGGAAGGTTTTGGACCGTCGGGCGGCACGCCGGTCGAGATGGACCTGGCCGTGGCCTCCAAATCGCCCGTCGCGGCCGACATCGTCAGCCTGCGTCTGATGGGCATGGAACCGGGCGACGCGCCGCACATCGACCTGGTACGCGAGAACAAGGGACTGGACGAGAACGACATCCGCGTCTTCCCCGAGGATTACCTCAAGTGGGCAAAGCGCTTTGTGCGCGCCGGCGAGCAGGATCTGGGACTGCACTACCCGCAGTTTTCCACGCTGGACCGCGGTGCGTGCAGCGCCTGCCATGCCGCCGTGCTGCAGTTCTTCCGCTACCATCATGCAGATTTTCCCGACAAGGGACACATCACGATCGCGTGCGGCAGCGACCTGAAAGAAGAAGAGCTGCGTGCAGCGGCGGCCGAAGGCGAAGTCGTCCTCGTCGGCAACTGCACGGCCCGCTTCCGTGACTCGTACCCGTTCTGCAAAGGCTGCCCGCCCGTACCGTCGCAGATCAAGCGCACGATCGAGGGCGGCAAGACGTACGACGACTAGCGGTCTTTTACTTCCAAAGCTCAACGCAAAGGCCCTAAGACACAAAGAAAAACCTCAGCGCCGCTGCGCGGCGAAAAACACGTTGCTGACGGCATAAAGTGTTTTTTTACGTTTGCAAACCATATATGATACAATAAGCACAAATAATTCAGGGGGGATTTTTTATGAAACTGACGTTTTTGGGACATGCCTGCTTTGACCTGTTCGACGGAAAATATCACGTGCTCACCGATCCGTTTTTGACCGGCAACGCGCTGGCCGCCGCCAAAGCTGACGAAGTTGCTGCCGACTTTATCTGCGTGTCGCACAACCACGGCGACCACATCGGCGACGCTATCGCCATCGCCAAGCGCACCGGCGCGACGATCGTCGGCGTGGCCGAGCAGGCCGGGCTGATGGGCGAAAACGGCGTTTCCGCCGTGCTCGGCAACCTTGGCGGCTGGATCCCGCTCCCCTTCGGCCGCGTCAAGCTGGTCCAGGCCATCCACGGCAGCGGACTGCCCGGCGCACTGGCCTGCGGCTTCGTGATCGAGATCGGCGGAAAGAAGTTCTATCACGCCGGTGATACCGCCTTTTACAGCGACATGGCCCTTCTGGCCGATGAAAAGCTCGACGCCGCGCTGCTGCCCATCGGCGACTTCTACACGATGGGCCCGGCCGACGCCGCCCGCGCCGCCAAAGTCATCGGTGCCAAGGTGACCGTCCCCATGCACTACAACACCTTCCCGCCCATCAAGCAGGACCCCGCTGCCTTCGCCGCGCTCTGCGAGGGGAGCAGCAAAGTCGTCGTTCTCGCCCCCGGCGAGAGCGTGGAGCTGTAGCCTTTTATCAATACGAGCCGCCGATTGGAATAAATTTCCGACGGCAGCTCGTTTTTTTGTCCAAGTGTTCCACGCAGAATCGGATCTGGCGCTCCTGTCGAAAACTCCATTCGAAAAATTCGTAATTCCGACAATGCACTTTTGGAACTTTTGGGGTATACTTTTGACACAGCAGAAA
>JAGAYQ010000363.1 GCA_017940445.1 Pyramidobacter sp.
CCAGATCGTGCCGATACGCCGCTGCGCCGATCGCAGTTCGCGACCGCGCGCGGACGCCATGTCCGTGCCGCCGGCAAGCACGCGGCCGGAGTCGGCCCGTTCCATGCCGTTGATGCAGCGCAGCAGCGTCGATTTGCCCGCGCCGCTGGGGCCGATCACGGCCGTGAAGCTTCCCGCCGGAAAAGTTTCGCTGATGCCGTTCAGCGCCATGCCGCCGGAAAATGAGCGGAACACGTTTTCCAGTTTGATTTCGATCACAGCCGCATCAGTCCCCTTTATTGCTAATTGTTGATCTTTTTGAGCAGCTCTTGCGCCCGGCGCTCGCCGTCGTAGTTGGAGTCCTTGCCCCAGGTGTAGCCTACCTGCGAGAACGCGGCGATCACCGCTTTGCCCTCGGGCGTGGCGCCGATGTCGATCATCGCCTGGCCGAACGCCTTTTTGAAGTCCTCGTCCTGCATCACTGCCGAAACGGGCGAGACGCAGACCGCATCGTTGTAGATGCCCTCAGTTACGCCGATCACGTTCGTCTCGTGCCAGATATCTTCCTTGCGTCCCATCGAGCCCGTCCAGTCCTTGGCCGATCTCAGCTGGATGTGCGCGAAGCTGACGATCACATCCGCCTGCTCGGCCGCCAGACGTGCCACAGACGCGCCGTGCGAGCTGGACTGCACGACGTGAGCCAGGTCCTTGATCGACTTGCCGTAATTGGCCTGGAGCCACAGGCTGGGATAGATGTAGCCTGACGACGACGTTGCGCCCAGCACGCACCAGGTGGCCGCGTTCAGGTCATCCCACGTCAGCTTTTCGCCCGCGTTCACCTTTGCGGCCAGAGCCTTGCCGCGGGCGCTGGGCCCGGCGATGATGATGCAGCGGTAGTATTCCGACAGATCGCCCTTGTACGCGCCGGGCGTGCCGTCGTTCCAGTCGCGGGGATCGAGCGAGTTCTTGCTGTACGCCTTGCGCAGCGCTGTCAGCAGCACTTCGGCTTCTCCTGAATACAGCGCGACCGTGCCGCCGGAGATGAATCCCGCGTCGGCCGTGCCCGCGCTGAGCGCTTCGGCGCACGCCTGATACGACGACGACACCGAGAGCGAGACGTTTTTCACGTCATAGCCGTGTTTTTTCAGCTCCGTCTGGAGCATCGCGCCGAGCGGCGCCGTCTTGGCCATGATGGCATCGGCGGCGTCGTAGGGCGAAATGGCGATCGCCAGACGATCCACCGTTTTCAGTCCGGCGGCAAACGCTCCAGTCGCGAACAGCGCCAGAAGCAGCGCGGCACAAAGAGATTTTTTCATCATAAGTTCCTCCTTCACAGTATACACCATGCACAAAGATTGCGGCGCAAACGAAAAAAGGCCGCGCGAAGAGAAGCCATACCCAAGGTGGTATGCCCCAGTCGCGCGGCCTTTTGCGTTCCGTCGATGGCGATATTGTATCTTGCCGCAGGGCGCGTGTCAAGAACAGCTCATTCCCAGACCCAGCGCCATGCTCTGCCGGCTTTTTCGGCCGTCCAGTCCCAGACGGAACCGGCCTTTTCACCGACGTAGGCGCCGCCGTCCTTTGTCTTCTGCCAGGCGTCGCGGCCCAGCTGAGCCGTCTTGTCCCATGCGGAGGCCCAGAAGCCGGGCTTCTCTTCGCCGTCGCTGGATGCCGGGGGCGGCTCTTTGCTTTCCCGCAGCGAGCGCCACAGCCCGCTGGCTTTCTCGCTCATCCAGTCCCAGGCGGAGCCGGCTTTTTCGCCGACATAGGCGCCGCCGTCTTTCGTCTTCTGCCAGGCGTCGCGGCCCAGCTGGGCCGTCTTGTCCCATGCGGAAGCCCAGAAGCCGGGACCTTCGGCGGCGGGCGGTTCGGGGGCGCTCTCGTCGTCCTCCCAGATCCAGTTCCAGAACGTCGTCGATTTTTCGCCGATCCAGCTGCCGCCGTCTTTGATGTTCTGCCAGGCGCGTTCGCCCATGCCGAGCGTGTAATCCCACGCGAAGGCTCGGCAGCGCGGGCAGCGCAGCAGTTCGCGCATCAGACGCTTGAAATTTTCCTTGGGCAGCACGTCCCACAGCGCGGAGAGCAGTCCTGCCGCTCCCTGCCATGTGAGACCGCCGCTCAGGAGCGCGGGAAGGCTTTTCCCGGCGAGCGCTCCCGCGCTTTTCAGCCGGTCCCACCAGTCGGGCGGATCGTCGGAGAGGATGAGCGAAGCCGCATCGATCGCCGAATCGACGCCGACGGAGCGCGCGAAATGGCCGCAGAAGTGCGAGAAAAAGCTCTCGTTTTCAGCGTCAGCCGACACGGGCGCGGCGTCCGGGCTCTGTGTCAGGCCGGATGCTCAGGCGCACGAAGCAAGCGCCAGCATGATAACGGTGAAATACAGAAAGCGCGCGATGGCGCGGCGGGAACGTCTCACGGGGATCACTCCTTTTATCAGGGAAATCGCATCCTTAATAGATGTTTTAATTGTAAAATAGGGATAAAATTTTGACAAGCGCCGGCCAGAACTCTCTAAATGTGAATAAAAAAGCGTTATGCCTTTGAATGAAAAAATGTGATTTGCTTTTATAACGATGGTCGTTTATAGTTGAAAACGAAAAAGAGAAACATTCATTGCTTCATCATCATCTGAAAAAAGGGGCGTTTTATCATGATCACGCTGATCGACAGACCGGTAACGCTGTTCGGGGGAAAGGCGCTTGTCGAGGACGCGGCGCGTCTTGACCGCAATGAACTGAACGCGCGCCTGGCGGAAAAGGGCGTGCGCTACGACGGCGCACTACCGTCGAAGCCGGGCGAGGGCACGATGGCCCGTTCCATCGTCGAGGCGCACCACACCGACCGGGGCGACGGACTGCTGCATCTCAAATTTGACGCGCTGACCTCTCACGACATCACCTACGTGGCGGCGCTGCAGACAGCCATCGCCTGCGGGCTGGAGCAGTTCCCCGTGCCCTATGTGCTGACCAACTGCCACAACAGCCTCTGCGCCGTCGGCGGCACGATCAACGAGGACGACCACATGTTCGGCCTCACCGCCGTGCAGCGCTTCGGCGGCATCTTCGTGCCGCGCCATCTCGCCGTGATGCACCAGTATATGCGCGAGGCGGTCGCCATGAGCGGCGGCATGATCCTCGGCACCGACAGCCACACCCGCTACGGCGCGCTCGGCACGCTGTCGGTCGGCGAGGGCGGTCCGGAGATGGTCAAGCAGCTTCTCGGCAAGACGTATGATTTCGCCTGGCCGGGCGTGGTCGCCATTTATCTGCGGGGCAAGCCCCGTCCCGGCGTCGGGCCGCACGACGTGGCTCTCGCGATCATCGGCGCCGTGTTCTCCAGCGGCTTTGTCAAGAACAAGGTGATGGAGTTCGTCGGACCCGGCGTGTCGAATCTGAGCGCCGAGTTCCGTCTCGGCATCGACGTGATGACGACGGAGACGACGTGCTGGACTTCGATCTGGCGCACCGACGACGTGATCAAAAACTATTTCGGCGTGCACGGCCGTCCCGGCGACTTCAAGCGCATCGAGCCTGCCGAAGCCGCCTGCTACGACGCGGCCGTGATCGTCGATCTTGACGCGGTCGAGCCGATGATCGCCGTGCCCTTCCATCCCAGCAACGCCTGGACGATCGCCGACTTCAAAGCCAATGCCGGCGACATCCTGCGCAAGGCGGAGATGGACGCGCGCGAGCTGATGGACAATCCCGAGCTGGATATCGACCTGGCTTCGCGCGTCAAAAACGGTCAGTTCCGCGTCGATCAGGGCGTCATCTGCGGCTGCGCGGGCGGCAACTTTGAAAACCTTGTCGCCGCAGCGCAGATACTGGACGGCGGAGAAATTGGCTGCGGCGCGTTCGGCCTCAGCGTCTATCCTTCCAGCATGCCCGTCAACAAGGCGCTGATGGACGGCGGCTGGCTGCAAAAACTCGTTGCCGCGGGGGCGGTCAACTATCCCGCCTTCTGCGGGCCGTGCTTCGGCGCGGGCGAAACGCCCTGCAATACGGGCTTCAGCATCCGCCACACCACGCGCAACTTCCCCAACCGCGACGGCTCCAAGCCCAACGCCGGCCAGTGGTCGGCCGTGGCGCTCATGGACGCGCGGTCGATCGCGGCCACCGCGGCCAATGGCGGCGTGCTCACCAGCGCCTTTGAATATGCTGAACGCCTGAAGGAGCACGAGCCCTACACGTTCGACGCTTCCATCTATGAAAAGCGCGTCTACAATGGCTTCGGTCATCCCAAGCCCGAAGTTGCCCTCCAGTACGGCCCCAACATCAAGCCCTGGCCGCAGATCGCGCCGCTGGCCGACAATCAGCTGCTGCTGGTCGCATCTGTCATCACCGATCCCGTGACGACGACCGACGAGCTGATCCCCTCCGGCGAGACCTCGTCGCTGAGAAGCAACCCGCTCAAGCTGGCCGAGTATGCTCTTCAGCGCAAAGATCCCAATTACGTGCCGAACGCCAAACGCGCTAAGGCTCTTGAAGAAGCACGCGCGCAGGCTGTGAAGAACGGCTCGGCCGTGTCCGAAGAAGCCGCAAAGCTGCTTGAGGCGGCAGGATTTGACGCGAAAAACACCGCCTTCGGCAGCCTGGTCTGCGCTGTCAAGCCCGGCGACGGCTCGGCGCGCGAGCAGGCCGCCAGCAGCCAGAAAATGCTGAACGGTGAGGCCAACATCGCCCGCGAGTACGCGACAAAGCGCTACCGCAGCAACCTCGTCAACTGGGGCATGGCACCGTGGATCGTCTCTGACGAAGACCGCGCCAGGTTCCGCGTGGGGCAGTGGCTTGCCATTAAGGGCGTGCGCGCCTTCGTCGCCGGCACCGGCGAAACGGTCGCCGCCGAGCTCATCGACGGCGATAAGAAGATCCCCGTCACGCTCTCCCTCCCCGGCATCACCGAAGGCGAGCGAAAGATGCTCCTCGCCGGCTGCCTGATGAACGCGTACCGGGAGGAGAAATAGGATTTTTGTTTTTCTACGTTGTAAAGGCGGGTGATTTACGGAATATGTGAATAACTATCTTGAATTGTTGAGCGTACAGGGAATGAAAGAATTGAAGAGTTCGAAATCAAGCGTGAGAAAGGATCTGTTGTTATGAAATCGGAAAGAAAACTGGAAGTTCCTCACAGTCTGGTCATCATTGTCATAGTCATGCTGTTGGCGACACTGCTGACGTACATTGTTCCGGCAGGTTCGTATACTCGTATCAAAAGTGCGACCGGTCAGACGATGGTTTGGACTGTTCCCCGAGAAATAGACAAGAAAAAAAGCACCTGTCGTAGAAATGCTTCAAATTACGTGGCTTTGCTCCGTATTTCATACGGAGTAAGGCCATTTTTCATGGTGATCCTCTCGTAGTTGTAGAAATGCACGTACTCCTC
>JAGAYQ010000364.1 GCA_017940445.1 Pyramidobacter sp.
GCGAGAACGATTCTTTTTTTCATGGCTTTCACTTCCTTACCGGAGCATTATATCAGAGAAACGCGCTGAAAACGAAAGCCGATCTTCCTAAAGAAGAGTCATCTCCATAAAGTCTTTTTTTCACAAACTTTGCGGTCAAAATGACATCGCGATGCTGTTTTGACCGATGTTCTATTCAAATATAATTTGATATTGCGCCACAAAAAAGCACTAAAACGTGAAGCAGAGTCATTTTGCCCTGCTTCACGTTTTTAATGTTATTGAAGAGTTCAAAGTCCGGCGTTCCATGATCAAAGTGAAGATTACAATTGCGAGAACACAAGATTTGGTTGGTAATTATTCGTCAGTCAGCGCAAAAGAAACCGCCCAAGCGGCCTACGAGCGCATGGAAGAAAAGGCCGACAGTCTGCTTGATCAGTCTAACGCGATGATCGACGAACCTAGTGATAAAGTCACGTCGATTGAAGCGCGCTACGGCGCGGCAGATGCGTCGCCGTTGACGAAGAACAGGAAAAGCTCAAGCAAGAATTGGGATTGTAACAAGTTCATGTAAAATACATACAGCCATATTCCAAGTACCTTTCCCAGAATATGGCTGTTTAGTTTTACTTGGGTTCAATCATACAATAGACTGTGTTCTTAGCCGCGCCTTTCTTCTCAAGAGCGCCCTGTTCAACTAATTTCCTCAACTGTTTTCCCGCGACGCTCTGTGACAAGTTGAAAGCCTTTTGCACTTTGGCACGCGTGGCACTGCCGTGGGTCTTGATGTAATCGACGATTCGCTGTTCGATTGGCTGGTAGGTCTGCACTTGCGGCCGTTCTGCTTTATCGGGCTGTAGCGCGTTCACGTTTGGCAGCGTGATCTTGAATGCGTTGTCTGAGATCTGAATAAAGTCCTGTAATGAACGGTTGTTGTAGCTTTCCTTGATCTTGAGCATCCCTGTACCGAAAGCTTCGATCAGATGCAGCCGGTAGAACACCTCTGCCAGTTTTTTATTGCGGGTCACGGAAACGCCCATCAGCACATCACTGCGGGCGATGCCCTTGGCAAGCCCTCCCAGCGTGAGAAATTCGATGCGGTCGTCAAAGATACTGATCAGCGTTGAGCCGCTGTATGCATAATCACGATGCACGACGGCATTAAGCAATGCCTCGCGAACGGCCTGCGGCGGATAATCGCGCGTGTCGATGCGCTTGAGTCCCTGGTATTCGGCACGTGTTGCGTTGTAACGGTCGATCATGGCATACGCGTCGTCCAGCTGTTTAAAGAGCGAGCCGGAAAACTCGGCACGATCTTTAAACAGGGTATTCTTCGTGCTGCCCTGAAAAACGGCCAGCTTGATCGTGTGCTGACATTGATCTGAAAGCAGCAGGCCAAGGTTGGTATACGCGCCGTCTTCGCCGATGATGCCCAGCGTGCGTTGCTGCGCTTTGCCAAATGCGAGACTTTCCTCTAAAAAATGCTGTTTCGCACATTCAAACGTCAGTTCCTGTATCAGTGAACGCGCTTTTTCAAAACTCTCGCCGCTGGTCTCACGGATCATCTTCAATATGGCACTTTCTGTCGCCGGCACGGTTGAGGTGCCTTGCCGCACAAATACACCTTCGGGGCGAATGCCTTTTGCGCCGAGGTAATACGGGCATGCGGTTCCCTTCTGCACGCTGACGCTGATGATGCTTTTCCCCTGGATCGTGCGAGGTTCTACGCGCATGAAGGTAGTCACATCTGGCTTGATCGTGTCGCGGGCGCTGTTGGTCACTTTCAGCATCACATCGTCAGGATCGTCCACGCCCAGAACGGTTCCATCATCGTCAACACCGATCAGCAGTTCTCCCCCATTAGTGTTCGCAAAGGCAATGATCGTCTTTTTGATATCGTCGATATATTCGCGTTTATACTCAACTGTCAGGCTCTCCCCGGTCATAAGTTCCACCTCGTTCTTTCTCACCGATTCTGTTCTTTCTAACCGATTCTACCCGATTCTAACCATTTTGGCAAGAAAGTGATTAGAATCGGTTAGAATCGAACAGAAGCAAAGAAAATCATCACCCATCTTTATTCATGGTGCAACATTGAACATTCTTCACTCCGCTTACCGTGCGTCATAAAAAATGCCACCCGCCGTTTTGGGCGGGTGGCATTTTTTGCTGCTGCATGTGATTCCATTTTGAGCCGCTTAGTGCTTGCTGACGATCTCCTTGACTTTCATCAGCTGGCTGGTGGTGGACCTGGCCTGCTCGTCCAGCTTCATCGAGATGTACTTGATGGTCTCGGTGTAGTTGGGGATCATGACGTGTTCCAGAGCGTTGACGCGGCGGCGGGTGCGCTCGATCTCGGTCGACATCAGGGCGACGGCTTTTTCATCGGCCGCAAGCTGGAGCAGGCTGGGAATGACTCGCGAAAAGTCTTCCAGCGCCACGTCCAGGCTGGCGGGGGTAGTCGCCATGCCGTAGTTGAAGGTGCTGCCTTCCTGATGGACTTCGTACTCGGGCACGATGACGCTCATCACGTTGCGTGTCTTCACGTCGAGGGTGCAGGTGCTGCCTGAGATCATCAGAGCCTGTTCGAGCATGGCGGGCAGGGTCTGGGCACGGGCCATGAGGAAGCTCTGATAGCACGAGACGAGCTCGCTTTCCACTTTCTCACGGGCGGCTTTGACGGCTCGCGCCTTTTCGAGGAAGGCTTTGATCAGGGCGTCCTGCTTGTCCTTAAGCAGCTTATGTCCGCGGATGGCCACAGCGAGGCGTTTTTTGAGCCGGGAGAGCTCCATTCGGTTGGGGTTCACGTTTACACGTGCCATTGCCGATCGCCTCCTTTACGCCTTTTCCGCGTTTTCAGCTTTTTCCTTCAGCGGCATCAGGTACTTCTGGATGTACTTGTCCTTTACGCGCTTGAGCTCCTTGACGGGGACGATGTTGAGGAGCTGCCAGCCGAGGGCGAGTGTCTGCTCGATGGTGCGGTTGGTGTACTCGCCCTGACGGACGTACTCGTCCTCAAAGCGCGACGCGAAGCGGGCAAACGCCTTGTCGTCCTCGCTGAGGGCGCCGTCGCCGAGGATGACGGCCAGTTCCTTGGCTTCCTTGCCGCGCGAGTAGGCGGCGAAGAGCTGGTTCATCAGGTCGGCGTGGTCCTCGCGGGTTTTGCCGTCGCCGATGCCCTTATCCTTCAGTCGCGACAGCGAGGGCATGACGTCGACGGGCGGATAGATGCCGTTGTGGTGCAGCGTGCGGCTGAGGATGATCTGACCTTCGGTGATGTAGCCGGTAAGGTCGGGGATCGGGTGGGTCTTGTCGTCCTCGGGCATGGTGAGGATGGGGACCTGGGTGATCGAGCCGGTGCTGCCCTTGACACGGCCGGCGCGCTCGTACATGGTCGCAAGGTCGGTGTAGAGGTAGCCGGGATAGCCGCGGCGGCCGGGAACTTCCTTGCGGGCCGCGGAGATCTCGCGGAGGGCTTCGCAGTAGTTCGTCAAGTCGGTAAGGATGACGAGCACGTGCATGTTCTTCTCAAACGCCAGGTATTCAGCAGCCGTCAGCGCCAGACGCGGCGTGAAGATACGCTCGATGGCGGGGTCGTTGGCGAGGTTGATGAACATGACGGTGCGGTCAAGAGCACCGGTCTTGCGGAAGTCTTCCATGAAGAACGAAGCTTCTTCAAACGTGATGCCCATTGCGGCGAAGACGACGGCAAACTTCTCGCTGCCGCCGCCGATGACGTTGGCCTGACGGGCCAGCTGGGCAGCCATGCGGTTGTGAGGAAGTCCGGAAGCCGAGAAGATAGGCAGCTTCTGTCCGCGGACCATCGGGTTCATGCCGTCGATGGTGCTGATGCCGGTCTGAATGAACTCGTTCGGGTAGTCGCGCGAATAGGGATTCATCGCCAGGCCGTTGACGTCGATGCTCTTCTCGGGAATGATAGGAGCGCCGCCGTCGATAGGGTCACCGCGGCCGTTGAAGACGCGGCCAAGCATATCTTCCGAGACGGGCAGCTCAAGCGACTTGCCGAGGAACGTCACCGACGTGTTGTCGGTGTCCAGTCCGTCAGTGCCTTCGAACACCTGCACGACGGCGCGGTTGGAGTCGGTCTCCAGAACGCGGCCGCGGCGCTTGGTGCCGTCGGGCATGGCAACTTCGACCAGCGAATCATAGGGAACTTCCTTGACGCACTCGACAGTCAGAAGGGGGCCGGAAAGGCCGGTAACAGTTCTGTATTCAACGGGCAGTTTCATTATTTATCGCCTCCTGCTGCGAGAAGCTGAGCGATCTCGTCGCGCATTTCGCCTTCGAGAGCATCGATCTTCTCAAGTTCCTTCTCGCTGACCAGGCCCATACGGGCGATCTTCTCGCGCACGGGCAGATTGAAGAGCTTGTTCATCGGCACGCCGGCATTCAGCGCATCCAGCCCGTGATGATGGAACTTGAGGATGGTCGTAAGCATCTTGAACTGCTTCTCCATCGACGTGTACGTGTCCACATCGCTGAAGGCGTTCTGGTGCAGGAAGTCCTCGCGGAGCGACTTTGCCGTCTCCATCGTCATGCGCTCATTTCTGGACAGAGCATCCATGCCGACCAGCTGCACGATCTCCTTGAGCGACGACTCCTCTTCAAGGATCTTCATCGCTTCGACGCGGCTCGGTGTCCACTCGGCGTCGAACTTGGCGTCCCAGTACTCGTCCAGCTTGTTGGTGTACAGCGAATAGCTGTTCAGCCAGTTGATGGCCGGGAAGTGACGCTGATACGCCAGGTTGGCGTCAAGGCCCCAGAAGACCTTGGTGACGCGCAGCGTGTTCTGCGTGACGGGCTCCGACAAGTCGCCGCCGGGAGGTGAAACGGCGCCGATGACGGAGACAGAGCCTTCGCGGCCGTCCTTGCCGAGGCAGATGGCACGGCCGGCGCGCTCGTAGAACGAGGCCAGACGCGTGCCCAGATAAGCGGGATAGCCTTCTTCACCGGGCATTTCCTCAAGGCGTCCGCACATTTCGCGCAGAGCTTCGGCCCAGCGGCTGGTGGAATCGGCCATCAGAGCGACCGAATAGCCCATGTCGCGGTAATATTCGGCGATGGCGATGCCGGTGTAAACGCTGGCTTCACGGGCCGCAACGGGCATGTTCGACGTGTTGGCGATGAGCACCGTGCGCTTCATCAGCGGCTGGCCGGATCGGGGATCGGTAAGCTCGGGGAACTCGCGCAGAACGTCGGTCATCTCGTTGCCGCGCTCGCCGCAGCCGATGTAGACGACGACCTGAGCTTCAGCCCACTTGGCGAGCTGGTGCTGAATGACCGTCTTGCCCGAGCCGAAGGGGCCGGGGACGCACGCCGTTCCGCCCATGGCGATCGGGAAGAACGTGTCGACGACGCGCTGGCCGGTCGTCAGCGGCGTGACGGGCGGCAGCTTGCGGGCTACCGGACGGTCCACGCGGACGGGCCAGCGGCGCAGCATGGCGATATTGTGCTTCGCCTTGCCATCGTCGATGACGCAGATCGTCTGCTCGATGTTGAACTCGCCCGTCTCGATCGAGACGACCTTGCCGTGCATCCCGTTGGGGACCATGACGCGGTGCTCGACAAGAACGGTCTCCTGAACGACGCCGATGATGTCGCCCTCGTTCACTTCATCGCCGACGGCGACACGGGGCTCAAACTTCCAGAGCTTTTCATGGTCAAGCGCGGGAACGGTGATGCCGCGCGCGATGAAAGCGCTCTTGGACGCATCCTCGATCGATTTCAGAGGACGCTGGATACCGTCGTAGAACTGTTCGATAAGACCAGGACCAAGCTCGACGCTGAGGGCTTCGCCGGTGCCTGTGACAGGCTCGCCGGGACGGAGACCGGAGGTCTCCTCATAGACCTGAACTGAAGCGAGATCGCCATCGAGTTCGATGATCTCGCCGACCAGGCCGATCTCGCCGACGCGAACGACTTCGTGCATGCTCGCGCCGGTCATGCCCTTCGCGACGACAAGAGGTCCGGATATACGTTCGATGGTGCCTTTTACATTGACATCCGTGGCCAAACTAATCGCCTCCAGGTTAAATCAACTATTTCTCTGAGAAAATATCCATGCCGACAGCGCGTTCAACGCTGCTGCGTACCGAGCTCAATCCGACGCCGATGGAACCGCGGATGCCCGGGATGGGGATAATGCTTGAAGCGTACTCCTGAACGAGCTTGTCGATCAGAGAAGCCTGTGCGACAAACTGCCGCTCCTCAACGAAGATCACGCCGTAGTCTTCGCGGGCCAGACGGCTCACGACCTGCTCGACCTCTTCGTCAGTCTCGGCGGGGAAGGGACGAACGCCGACCGCCTGGAAGGGCAGCACGGTGTCGTAACTTCCGACCGCCGCCATTTTTTTTCTACCGGCATCAGCGGACATCGCGCAGCAACCCCCTTATGGCGTCCTTCTCCACTCCGTTTGCCACGGAGACAAGCACGATCCGTAAATTCTTGGCCTCGATTTCCTTCATCCACAGATAGCGGACCACATTGCCCGGCTCGAACGCGCCGTAGCGGCTGCGGCCGATGACGCCGGTGAGGAAATTGTCGAGGTCTTTTTCATACTGAACAAGCTGAGCGCTGAATGAACCGCTTTCCGCAAAGGGCAGCAGCAGCTTGCCGATGTCGGCAAACGAAAGCAGCCGTCCCCAGTTTTCGACCGGCTCGGTCAGCAGCGGTTCAAGCCTGTTGAGCGGCAGATTGCCGCCTGAGTGCAGGAAGCTCTGCGTTGATGCGTGGTCCAAATGGAGACGCGACAGGCGCAGAAGCGTTTTCAGATTCTCGCCGTCAACACGCGAGCGTACCCAGTTTGTCACCTGCGGCATTGCAAGTTTTTCCGCCGCATTCAGAAGCGCTTTAAAATACACGCTGTCGAGGATCTTCTCGACCGCAAGCGCGTTGTGAGTCTGCTCCCAAACCACGACAGCTTCGGGAACAGCCTGATTGAAACCGTAGGGAAGCTCCCAGTATTCTTCTCCCTCGATCGCCAGCACGAGCTTATCGGTGTCGATGTTGCCGAGAGCCGTCAGCAGATCGAGGCGGCGCTTTTCGCCCGACGCCGTCAAAAACTGGCTTTTCAGCAGCGTTTTGACGTTATGCACGTCGTAGATCAGCCGCAGCAGCGCAACGAGCCCGCCGTCGGGAACGAACGTTCCGACCTCGGCGTAGCAGTGCTGGAGCTCTGACTCGATCGCCTTGTCGAATTCCAGCGGCGATTTCAGCTCCATCAGCCAGGGCGAATAGGGAGTTTCGCCAAGAACTTTGACAGCCGCCTCCAGAGTGTCGCAGTCGATCATCCTCTGAAGGACCGACTCGTCAAGCAGACGGTTTTCAAGCGCCCTCAGACGCGCTACAGCGTAACCATACCGCTCCTTCGGGGCCATGATCACACCACCTATTCCGCGTCAAACAGGCGTTTGACGACGTCGGACTCCAGATCATCCTTGAGCCAGTGGACCAGGGTTTCGAGAGAGCAGTTCACAGAGATCCTGCCACGGCGCAGAATAAAGCCGCCCTTGATGTCCGCCTTGTCGGCAGAGAGCGTCAGCTTTTTGCCGCGCGCAGCGTTATAGCCGTCGAGCCAGGCCTGACTGATGCGCTTCTCATCGGGAGCCGTCAGCAGTTCCTCGTCGCCGCTGCTGACAGACTGATCGAGAAGTTTCTCCATGAAAGCAAGGTACTTGCCGTCGTCAAGCGAGCAGAGGCGATCGAGCGCGCCGTCAAAGGCCTTGCCGATCAGCTCCTGCTTCGCGCCCAGACTGATCTTCTTTACGTCAAGGTTGGCGATGATCTGAGCACGGCGGCGCACTTCCGGAGCTTCCTCCGCGAACATGCCGTCATAATACGCCTTGCTTTTCGCGATCTCAGCCTCGGCCTCTTTTTCAAGAGCGGCGGCCTGAGCCCTGGCTTCGTCGAGCAGTTTCGCGGCCTCGTTCGCCGCGTCCTGCTCGATCTTTTTTCTGATATCAGCGAGTGCCATGGGCAAAACCCCGGCTTACAGGCTGATGCCGTTCATAAGGAGGATGCTGACGAGGAGGGCAAGAACCGCGTAGGTTTCGACCATGGCGGGAAGGATGACCGCCTTGCCGGCTTCGCCGGGCTGCTTGGCGATCATCTGAATGCACGCGGCCGAGGTTTTTCCCTGCGAGATCGCCGAGATCCATCCGCCCAGAGCGATGGGCAGGCAGGCGAACATCACGGCGAGGCCGTGCACCCAGTCGCAAGGCACGGCAGAACCGCCGACCAGGCCGACCTTGAGCATGGCAAAGAACGCGATCAGCAGGCCGTAAATGCCCTGCGTGCCGGGCAGAGCCTGAAGCATCAGGACCAGACCGAACTTGCCGGGATCCTCCGTCATCACGCCCGCGCCGACTTCACCGGCGATACCGACGCCGATAGCAGAGCCGATGCCGGCCATACCCGCGGCCAGAGCCGCGCCAAGCACAACAAAAGCGATACCAAGATAATCCATAAATCGACACTCCCCTCAAGATTTTGGGTTCATTCACCAGCCGGCGCTGCGGGCGAAGCGTCCTTGCGCGCGGCGACATTCACATAATCGGTCTTGTAGCGGAAAGGCTGGAACGCCGCACCGCCGCTCGAATAAAACTTGCCGAAAAACTCAACATACTGAAGGCGCAGAGGATGCACGAACGCGCCGAGGATGTTGATGACCATGCTGAACACATGTCCGCCGAAGAAGATCACCAGCGCCAGGATCCAGCCCACGTAGGCCGTTCCGCCGCACAGCGACGACATCAGGTTGATGATCATCGCCACCGCGCCGCCGACAAGGCCGAGCGCCAGCAGACGGCTGTAGCTGAGCACATCGCCCAGATAGCTCGTGACGTTGTACAGGCTGAGGCAGCCCGAGATCAGCTTGCTGAAAATGCCCTTCTTCTCGCGTCCCTGCGTGAGCACAAGGATCACGGCTCCGGCGATCGCCATCCACTTTCCGACAGGTGCCAGCTCAGGCGCCTTGAACGATCCGGCGCCGAAAATCAGCAGCCCCGTGAGCAGGATCAGCCAGCCGCCCTGATCGGCAAAGGCCGCGAAATACTTCTTCTCGCGAATGTTGGCCCATGCCGCCAGGCCGATGCCCCAGTAAATATGGACGATGCCCAGTGCCAGCGAGATGCCCAGCAGAAGCATCGGGTCCTTCATCGGTTCAAGCAATGTGAAGAAATTCTTCACCGGACGAAGGAACGCCAGGAACGGGAATGCGTCGATCATGTCGCCCATCCAGCTCCCCGTCACCGCGCCGAAGATGATCGTCGCGATGCCGCAGTACTTCACCATGATCAGAGCCTGCTTGATGCTGTCCGGCATTTTCTGATACTTTTTCAGGAAGTACATGGCGATCGCCGTGATGACGATGCCATAGCCGGCATCGGCGTAGCACATGCCGAAGAACAGCAGGAAGAACGGCATCATCGGGAACGAAGGATCGACCGAGCCGTACACCGGCGCGCCGTAGAGCATCGTCAGCATCTCAAACGGACGCGCGCACTCGGCGTTTTCAAGCACGATCGGCGGCTCGTCGCCTTCAGCAGGCTCAAGCAGCCGCAGCGCGACGCTCTGCTCGAAAGGAGCAAGAGCCCGGCGCAGGTCCGACTCGCGGTGAGCCGGCACCCAGCCCTGAAGCAGCACGACCTGCTCGGTGCGCTCGCTTTCGTCGCGGGCCTCCTGACGGTCCTTCATGATCGCGAGATAGTCGCCCAGCTTGCGGATCTCGTCCATGTGCTCGGCGGTAAAGGTCTTCAGCCAGTCGTCGACTGATTTTTCCTCTTCGCCAAGAGACGCCAGCTTCGCGAGCAGCTTTTCCTGCTCCTCTGCGACCGTCCCCGTCAGGTCGGCGGGGAGATCGATCTTCGTCACGCTGTGCTTCAGGCACAGCTCAGACAGCTTATCCTCGGATGAACGCAGATAAATGACGCTGCACCACGGTGCCGACTGACTGCCCTTCTCAGGGATGTGAACGCTGCACTCCGCATCTGCGCCAAGCTCGGCTTCGACAGCTTTCTTCCATTCTTCCAGATGCTCCGCCCGTCCCGTGCCCAGAAAGGCCGCAACCAGACGGCTGCCCTCTGTCACCATCGAAAGCGGCGGCTCAAAAGCGCCCAGTCCGCCAAGCGTCTGCTGCAGCGTTTTGATCTGCTGCACTTGCGAACGCAGCTCCGTCAGACGGCGCTCCCGCATGCGGACCTGCTCGGCCAAATGGGGAACGTCAGTCTTTTTCGCCAGTTCAGCAAGAGAGGCAACGCTTACGTCGTCGCGCTCGCCCAGCATTCGGGCAAAACCGCCGACAGGATCCTGGTACCACGGAGCAAGGAAGCGGATGAGATAGTTCACGTCGCTCAGCTGAGCGGAGTAATCGCAGCCGGCCTCATCGGGGCGGACAGGAAGGGCGTCTTCAGCGTTCTTTTCGGCAGCGGAGATCTCGCAGATCCCCCGCTCCTGAAGCACCGCCAGGACTTCATCGACTGAAGCGCGGTGCACGTATAATTCGATTTTTTTGACGCTAGCAACGGCCATATCGAGACACCACCTCTTCGGCTAACCACTGAGCCGTTTTCTTTACCGCTTCTCCGTGCGCGCGGACGAACTCCAGAGCGCTGCTTCTGCCCTGTTCGACCGTTGCGGCAGACGCTTTTTCCGCTTCGGCCTCCACTTCGCTGATCCGCTTGCGGTAGTCGCGGAACTGAGCCTGTTTGGCCTCCTTCACGCGCAACGCGCCTTCGCTGCGGGTCCTGGCGACAAGATCCTGCGCTTCCGTCCGAGCGTCGGCAACTTTCTGCGCGGCCGCCGCTTCTACGCTTCTGATCTCCTCAGTCAGACTGGTTGACATGCGTTCACCTCCTTTGCTTCACCGCCGTGAAAGCTCACCGCCTTCATGCAGTAATCGCATAAGAAAAGTTTTTTCCGTCCGTCCAGCACGGACATAGATGAAAAACTTTCTTTCCAGCATGTAAAACGAGAACAATCCGCCATTAGAAAAAACAATTTTGAACAGTTTCGTTTTTACCAGATACAACCGGGCGAATCAAACAAAATAATTCTCGTTTAATCCCTTCACATTCTAAATTTTCATTGTCGTTGTGTCAATAGTGTTTACCAATAAAACTCCAAATGGAGCGTCTTCATGTCCGGCATTTTTTGAATAACAACATTTTGATTGATAATTTTTCAGAATAAAATTTTCGTTTATCACAACAATAAACCAGTTCTACTATCGTGATTTTTTCATTACAAATCAATTATTTAAACATCACTTTTCAGGTTCATCCGATGAGCAATATTATATTCTCATTCGGCCGTTCAATTTTGCATTTATGCCTTGCATCTATAATAGGCATTTTGAGGAACCGTCTCTTTTACGCGCCGTTTCGGGATATGGCGCATTTTTTCTTCCTGACCGTGATTTTTTCATGAGGAAGTCATTTTTCGACAGCTTAAAACGTTTTTTTGCGCAATTAGGCGTAGACAGAGCGGCGTGCTTTCGGGTAAGATTGACTGTCGTACCGAAATGACGGATTGACACTCATGCGCGATAATATGCTCATCGCGCGGTCACGCCCCAAACGGGCGTGACCGTCGGCGCCTTACGGCGCCGCACCGTCTCATGCGTTTTTCGTCAAAACGGATCGAACAACGTGAGCCGTTGTAACGAAAAACAGTATGAACACCGAAAGGAGCACCACAGAATGGCAGATTACACAGGGCGTATCGCCCAGGAACTCAAGCTTCCCGTCAGCGGCGTGAGCGCCGTCGCCGAGCTGCTCGCAGAAGGCTGCACCGTTCCCTTCATCGCCCGATACCGGAAAGAAAAGACCGGCTCTCTCGACGAAGTGGCGATCACAGCCATCCGCGACGGTCTGGCCCGGGTCGAGGAGCTGGAAAAGCGCCGTGAGGCGATCCTCGGCTCGCTCACTGAACGCGGCGTGCTGACGGAGGAACTGAAAAAGACGATCGATGCGGCCTCGACGATGACCGCGCTGGAAGACGCCTATCTGCCCTATCGCCCCAAGCGCCGCACGCGCGCCCTGATCGCCCGTGAAGCCGGTCTGGAGCCCCTGGCAAAGGCCCTAATGGACCAGACTGGATGTGATCCGGCTGAGGCGGCTCTGCCGTTTGTCAATCCCGAGAAAGGCGTCGAAAATGCCGAATCTGCGCTCGCCGGCGCGCGGGATATCATCGCCGAAAACATCAGCGAGGACTCCGCGGCCCGGCGCGACATGCGCGTGATTTTCGTCCGCTTTGGCAAATGCGTCTCGTCTGTGAACGAGAAGAAAAAGGACCTTCCCGAAGCGGCGACCTACGCCGACTACTTTAACTGGCAGGAACCCCTGCTGCGCATCCCCTCCCACCGCCTGCTTGCCGTGCTGCGCGGCGAAAAGGAGGGCTATCTGACGCTCTCCGTGCGGCCGGATGAAAAGCTGGCGCTCGATTCGCTGCGTTCGCGCTATGTGAAAGGCACGGGAGCCGACTCGCAGCAGGTCGAAATGGCCGTGGTCGACGGCTATCGGCGTCTGCTGGCCCCTTCGATCGAGACAGAAGCCCGTGCGACGCTCAAAAAACGCGCCGACGGCGAAGCGATCGCGATTTTCGCGCGCAATCTGCGCGAGCTGCTGATGGCCTCCCCCTTCGGCGCCCGCCCCATCCTCGCCATCGACCCCGGCATCCGCACGGGGTGCAAAGTCGTCTGCCTCGACAAAAAAGGCGATCTGCTCTGCCATACCGTCATTTTCATCCAGCGCTCAGAAGCGCGCTACGCCGAAGCAGGACAGACGATCCGCGCGCTGGCGGCAAAATACAAGCCGGAAGCGATCGCCGTCGGCAACGGAACCGCCAGCCGCGAGACCGAGGAATTCCTTCGTGAACTGGCTCTCGACATCCCTGTCATCGTCGTCAATGAAAGCGGCGCGTCCGTCTACTCCGCCTCCGACCTGGCCCGCAAGGAATTCCCGGATCAGGACGTCACCGTCCGCGGCGCCGTTTCCATCGGCCGGCGGCTGATGGACCCGCTGGCCGAACTCGTCAAGATCGATCCCAAGTCGATCGGCGTGGGCCAGTATCAGCACGATGTCGACCAGAAACAGCTTCGGAGCGCGCTCGACGATACGGTCGTTTCCTGCGTCAACGCCGTCGGCGTCGATCTGAACACCGCCAGTTCAAAACTGCTGTCATACGTCTCCGGTCTTACGCCCTCGCTGGCTGACAACGTCGTCAAGTACCGTGAGGCGGAAGGCCCCTTCAAGCGCCGTCAGGACGTGCTCAAAGTCCCGCGTCTGGGGCCCAAGGCCTATCAGCAGGCCGCCGGATTCCTCCGCATCCACGGCGCGGAGAACCCGCTCGACGGCAGCGCCGTCCATCCTGAGAACTACGCTGTCGTCGACGCCATCGCCGCCGATCTCAACTGCCAGGTGACCGACCTCATCTCAGCCAAAGATCTGCGCTCGAAGATCGATCTCAGCCGCTACGTCACCGACGAGGTGGGGCTGCCGACGCTCGAAGACATCCTCTCCGAGCTCGAAAAGCCGGGGCGCGACCCCCGCAGCGCGATGGAGATCTTCTCCTTCGATCCCAACGTCCACGAGCTGACCGACCTGCAGCCGGGGATGAAGCTTCCCGGCATCGTCTCCAACGTCACAGCGTTCGGCGCGTTCGTGAACATCGGCGTGCATCAGGACGGACTGGTCCACATCAGCCAGATGGGCCGCTACGTCAAGGACATCTCGACCGTCCTCCATCCCGGACAGCCCGTCGAAGTGTTCGTCATCGGCGTCGATCTGCCCCGCAAGCGCATCTCCCTGCGCATGGAGCTGGACAAAAAGATCGGTGAAAAAAAGAGAAAAGCCAAGGCATAAAAACAAGGCCAGCCGAAAAAGTTTCGGCTGGCCTTGTTTTTTATTGCTTTTTTCGGTAGGCCGTCCCGGCCGCGATGACTTCCGCAGCGCCGCCGGCGACCTGAGGCGCGATGAACTGGATAGCGTACACGCCGTCGGCTCCTTTTTCGCACGCAGCCGCGCGCAGGCGGTCAAGCGCGCTGTCCATCCCCTTCTGAAGCAGGCCGGTATACTGTTTGAGCTCGCCGCCCACAGACATGTTGCGCAGCGTTGCAAACGCATCGCCGAAGATCGACGTGCTGATCACGCA
>JAGAYQ010000365.1 GCA_017940445.1 Pyramidobacter sp.
CAGAAGCGTGAGCGAAAGCGGCGTGTGGAAATGGCAGAAGCTGTTCACCGCCGAAGTAAAAGCAAGCGAAACGGCCAGCCTCAAAATCTCGCGCCAATGACTCCAGAGGTCTTTTCTCTTCAGGTAATACCAGCAGACGAGCGCCGGATAGCCAATCAGGAATTCCTTTGTGCGCGGCCGCGCTCCGAGGACCTTTTCGATCCAGTCTCGGAACAGGATCTCTGCCGTAGAAACAAAGCCATAATTGCCGCTGCGCAGGATCATCACAAGCGCACCAAGGATCAGCACGCCGGCGACTGCCAGCTCGCCGCACAGCGGCGGACGGGTCATGATCTCTGTCAGCGATTCAGGATGCTCGCGGCGCTTCAGATCGATCAGCAGGATCAGCGCTGGCGGCAGCAAAAGGCTCAGCTTGACGCCGCTGAAGGTGCTCATGCGGTACATATAAAGCGGCACCGAGAAACTCCCGGCGATGACGATCCCGCCCAGAAGCACGACGATAAACGCTTCTACGACGCCGCGCAGCGGTACCTTCCAGCGTTCCATCGCCACAAGAGATGCTTCAGTTGCCAGCATTCCCGCCGCAAACGCCCCGGCCAGCCGCAGAGGCAGGCCCGTGACGAGCGAAGCAAGACCAAGCGCGAGAGCTGCGACAGTAACAGCGATCAGGTTCCTCGCGCTGCTCAAAAGAGACAGTCCGAAAAAGCGTTCGCAGTAACGGGCGGCCAGGATCAGCAGCAGCATATTGAGCGCGGCAGCTGACAGCAGAGGCCAAACACGGTGCGCTCGCGGCGCCGGTTCCGGCCACAGCCGTGAAAAATCGTTCTTATCAAGCCGGGCGCGCAGGGACTTCACGTCAGCGCAGTATTCGCTCAGACTTGACGAAAGTGAACGGAGCGGGTCGAGGCGCAGGACCAGAAGCCGGACCTCGCGCTCCTCGGCGGCACGGTACAGGCGGTTCAGCATGATCGGACGAATGATGCCCCGCTTGAGCACTTCCTCACGATCGACGCCGTGCAGCGAAACGATGCTGGGCCAGGCGGCCGCGACCTGCCGGGCCGCGCCGTACTGTCGCGAGAACTCGACCTGTGCCATCAGCAGCCCATGCTGCCGAGCAAACTCCCCAAGGCGCAGCGGGTTGGGAAAACTCGCCGCAATTTCTCCCGCAGGACAGACGGCTTTCACCGACGGGAACTCACTGCAAAGAAACGCCAGCCCGTCCAGCAGTTCGTCAACGGTGCTCGCGTAGCTGGGAGAAGGCGCGAATACAAGCGGGACGCCAGCCTGAGAAAGATACTGCATCGAGCTCATATCAGGCAGGATCCCTGCCTTTTCAAGCTGAGCATAACTTGACGGGATCCGATAATACGTCTTCTTTTCGGCAGTGACCTTTTCCCCGCCTCTGAAACGCTTTTCCAGATAACGCAGCTGGAGAGGGACCACGTCAGCATCGTTCAGGACGACCGCTGTGCCCCAGCGCGACGAAAATTGTGACGCCGCGGCTTCGGTCAGTTCGGCAACAGGCTGGACAGAGACGTTTTCAAGCACGCCTTTTCTCAGTTCTTCTGCCGTGAATTCCGGGGCAAGAAATGCCGAGATGCCCGATTCCATCAGCGCCTGAAATTTAGCTGCAGACGTATCTGCCTTCAGAGCATGGAGCTCAAGCAGGTCAAACAGCACAAGAGCTGAACGGTTGTTCCGTTCGTGCGCCGTGCGCCAGAGGACAGAAGGAAGCGACAGGATTCCCGCCAAAAACAGCAGACACCAGAACGCAGAGATCTTCTTATTTGTGTTCATGACAGTCAAACCTCCCACATCTGACCGAGAGTAATACCGAATCCTTCCAACAGATGGCCGAGAAGCGCCAGCGGAAGACCAACGACAGAAGCGTAGTCGCCTTCGATCAAATCGACAAGGAGACTGCCCCGGCCCTGGATGGCATACGCGCCTGCTTTGCCCTGCCACTCGCCGCCGTCGATGTATGCCTGGATGTCAGCGCTGCTCAGTTTGCGAAATATGACCTTCGTCCCGACATGATCGCATAAGCATTTTCCGTTCAAAAAGAGCGCGAGCCCGCTGTACACGATGTGAGCACATCCTGACAGCATTTGCAGCATGCCAGCAGCCTGAACAGCGTCCTTCGGCTTGCCGAAGATCATTCCCTGCGGCGAGACAACGACCGTGTCTGAAGCGATGACCAAAGCGTCAGGATGGACTTTCGCCACCGCTGCGCCTTTCATCTGCGACAGGCGCTCGACGAGCAGTTCCGGCTTTTCGCCGGGAAAGATCGTCTCATCGGCATCGGGCCGGACGATCTCAAAGTGCCAGCCCAGCTGCTCGAGGAGCTGCTTGCGCCGCGGACTGGCAGAAGCGAGGATGATGCGAAGATTTTTCATCAGTGCAGAAAAAGAAGGACAAACAGTCCGACAGCGGCGCAATATGCTGAAAACGCCTTCCAGCGCCCGCTGAGAACGACTCGATGTACGAGAAACAGCGCAGCGATGCCGAAGACAAACGCGATCCCCATCGCCGCAGGCCAGCCGGCCGGAAGAACGCCGTCAAAGTGCCGCAGTTCAAGAAGAGCTGCACCGCAGATCGCTGGCAGCGAGAGCAGGAACGAAAAGCGAAACGCCTCGGCAGCGC
>JAGAYQ010000366.1 GCA_017940445.1 Pyramidobacter sp.
AACGCCTGCAAATCATGCGCGAACGCATCGTTCCTGAAGTTTTTCAGATCCATCGTCAGAACTCCTTTTGTGTTAGATATGGAGCGCGTTTCTTCTCACATTAAGTATATTGATTTTTTCTTCCGTCAGTGTCACAATACAGGCGAAAAATATAAATCCGCTGCTGATTATGGAATAAATATTCTTTTGCGAAAGGAGACGCCCCGCATGCAGCTTCGTCAGATCCCGATCAACCGCCAGGGCATGGAGATCACTGCCCACGGAGCCTACGCCTTCCCCCTCGCCGTGTACGAGACCCAGCTCGACCGCTGCGCGCTCGGCTTCGTTGACTGGCACTGGCATGAAGAACTGCAGCTTGTCCGCGTCGCGCGCGGCGTCGTGAAGTTCCGCGTCGACGAACGCCGCTTCACCCTGGGCGCGGGACAGGGACTTTTTATCGGCTCAGGACGCGTCCATTGCGCGCATCCGGCCCAGCCAGGCAGCGCCTACCTCTGCCTCGACTTTCATCCGCGCATCCTCAGCGGTTTTGCCGGCAGCGCCTGCGAGAGCGAGTACGTCACCCCCTTTCTCCGCGATCCGGCGCTCGAAGCTGTGCTCCTCGACGGGAGCCGCAGCTGGCACGCCCGCGTGCTCGACCGCGCCCTCAGCATCGAACAGCAGGTCCGCGGGCGCGAATTCGGCTTTGAACTGAGCGTCAGCGCCGAACTGATGCAGATATGGCGCGAGCTGATCGTCAGCCGTCCGCCGCAGAACCAGCCCCGCAGCGCCCGCGGCAACGCCAGCGTGCGCAAAATGCTCGACTTCATCGACGCGCACAGCGCCGAACCGCTCACCCTCGCCCAGATCGCTGCCAGCGCCAGCCTCAGCGAGAGCGAAGGCAGCCGCACCTTCCGCCGCGTCACCGGCGAGACCGCGTTCTCCTACCTGCGCGGACGCCGCGTCGCCCGCGTCATGGAACTGCTCAAAAGCACCGGCAAAGACCTCGAGCAGATCGCTGCCGAGACCGGCTTCGGCGGCGCCAGCTACCTCATCCGCGTCTTTCGCGAGCGCACCGGCATGACCCCGCGCCGCTTCCGCGAGCAGAACTGATCCGGCCGGTCTCATCGCAGGTCTGCGCACGACCCTGAGCAAGCGACAGGCGCCGTTCAGCAAAGAACATCCATACGGAGGTTTTGCAATGAAAAACATCAAAGACTACAAAAACATCGTCTTCGACATGGGACACGTCGTCTGCGAGTACGACTCGCGACGCTCCATCGCCCGCTTTACCAGCGACGAACGCGTCATCAGCGAGATCCGCTGGGTCGTCTACAACTCCGCCCCCTGGCAGATGCTCGACGCCGGCCTCGACACCGAGGAAAACGCTTTCCCCCGCCTGCTTTCACGCCTCAGCAGCGATGAAGTGCGCGAGATCGCGCGCAAAAGCCTGATCGATTACGAAGAAGTCAACCTCTGGCCCAAAGCCGGCATGGACGAAGTGATCACCGCGCTCAAAGCCCGCGGACAGCGGATCTACATCCTCTCCAACGCCTCGCTGCGCCTTGCCGCATGCTGGAAGCGCCATTTCCCCTGCCCCGACCTCTTCGACGGCCTCCTCTTCTCGGCCCAGGTCAAGTGCATCAAGCCCCAGAAAGAGATCTATCAGATCTTCTTCGACCGCGTTGGCCTGGATCCCGCCGACTGCTTCTTCATCGACGACCTCCAGCGCAACATCGACGCCGCCCGCGCCTGCGGCATGGAAGGCTGGACCTTCCGCTCCGGCGACGTCGGCGAACTGAGAAAAGTGCTCGAGCTGTGACCGCCGCTTCCGCGACTGTGGTATAATCAAACTGAAAAAAGGAGGCAGCTGCCGTGAACGGAACACACCGCACATCCTATGTCACCGACGAGGAGAAACGACAGGCCATCGCCAAAATGACCCTTAAAGACGACACCTTTTTCTGCGCCGTCTGCAAACTCTTTCCACAGACCGCTGAATACATCCTCCGCCTTATCCTCGACAAGCCAGGCCTGCGCGTCATCTCCGTAGAGACCCAGTCTGATGAGCGCAGCCTGATCGGACGCTCCCTCTGCCTCGACATCCTCGTCGAAGACGAAAACGGCAAACTGTACGACATCGAAGTCCAGCGCTCCGATGCCGGAGCCGTCCCCGAGCGGGCCCGTTATCATTCGGCTGTCCTCGATTCCGCACGGCTGAAAAAATCCCAGCGCTTCACCGACCTGCCCGAAACCTGCGTCATCTTCATCACCGAAGGCGATCCCCTCGGCGCCGGCGAGAAGATCTGCCACATCGAACGCGTCATCCTGGAGAAAAAACGCCTCTTCAACGACCGTGAACACATCATATACCTCTCCATGAAGTACGCTGACGACACCCCGCTGGGCGACATGCTCCACGACTTCACCTGCGCCGATCCCGGCGAAATGCGCTGCCCCGAGCTGGCCGAAAAAGCCGACTACCTCAAAATGACCGACAAAGGAGTGACCGAAATGTGCGAGATCATGGAAAATCTGAACAAACTTGCCGCAGAAAGAGCCGCCGCGGCAACGAAATGGCAAATGTGTTACGAAAACGTCCAGCGGATGCTTAAACTTGGTTTTAAAAAGGAAGATATAATTGCTAGTTTCGGCATTTCTGAGAAAGAATTCGAAGAATTCGCCACCCCGCGAGCCAGTTAAAACGAGACCTGATACGAATCGCGGATGAAACAGCTCATAATGCGTTTGTAGGGGCGGCGACGCGTAGCTAGTCCTTTAGGGCCCCGCG
>JAGAYQ010000367.1 GCA_017940445.1 Pyramidobacter sp.
CATGGTGCTTTACAACAGTTTTGCACATCTCACGAAGTGAGGTCTGTTTTTTGGGGCGTGAGAAATTCAATTTGAAACGGGGGTGCGTTTGATAAAATACAACTTAAAGGAGATCTCTAAAAGACATAATCAAAAAAATGAAATCAATGTGTTTATATGCCTTCGGCCAACAATTAAGGCTGAAGATAGTTTCTGGGGAAATGCCCTAAAAATTTGAAGGAGGTTATGACTCATGAACGCAAAGGTAACAATGTTGGCAAGCGATGGACGTGGAATGGCACAGGCAGCTCTAGCACAGTAATATGCGCGTATTATTGAAGTGCAGGAAGAGCTCGAAAAACTGAAACGCAAAGCTGCTGCGCAGGAAAAGGCAGTGTTCGATTCAAGTTGCGATCCTGCAAGCGCAACAACTCATGCAAAGATCGTGCTAGGAGCGTCTGTAATGGCACTCGTTCTTGCCGACGACGCCAAAGAGGGATCACTCGCGTATCGTATCCGTGAATACCTCGCTGAGACGATGCCGCGCAACAAGGACAGAGAGCTCTTCCGCCTAGCTCCGCTGAGCGAAGAGCAGATCAAGTCTGTAAGAGCACAACGTCAGTCACGTATCTCGGCAGCTCTTGGGGCTACGCGAAAACAGGCAGAACAGCTGTACGCCGATAAAAAAACGCGACAGGCCAAACCGGTTCAAACGCAGCTGGCCCAGCCGACTCTAACGCAACAGGCCGAACATGTTCAAATGCAGCAGGACCAGCCGGCCCGCAAACCGCAGGTCACAGAAGTCAAGACAGAGTTCCAACCAACATTATTCAATTAATAACGGGAGAGTGACTCAAAACTCAAACAATGGGGGGCATCTTCACAGCAGAAAAAGTGG
The DNA here is from genome assembly GCA_017940445.1 of Pyramidobacter sp. GTDB lineage: Bacteria > Synergistota > Synergistia > Synergistales > Dethiosulfovibrionaceae > Pyramidobacter. Next base: position 878 of record JAGAYQ010000367.1, read on the forward strand.
TTCTAATCGATTCTAAGGCGGCGCCCGAGTTTAGTCTCGGCGCCGCCTTGTCTTTTGTGAAAAAAAAGTAAAAAGGTTCTCGCCTAAAAGCACGGACGATGTGCATAAAAAATCTCAACGCAGCGTAGTCTGGCGCAGTCATCCTGCTCTCGATTCTTTATCGCTCCATGCTATAATCATTTAAACTCAACGCATAAAATCTTATGGTAAAGGGCCGGCCCTGCAAGGCAGCAGCGCCAAATTGATCCATAAAGACCGCGTGTATTTCAGGCTCAATGATAGGGGCCGAATGTAAGAACATGGGGTGAAGCAACATGGATGAAGGTAAAAAGGTCATCTACTCTCCGGGGATGAGAGTGATCATCCGCGATGAGGAATGGAAAATTGAAAAGACAGAAATCAACAGCCTTGGCGGACAGACCTTATTTGCCGTCGGCCTGTCGCCGTTGGTGCGCGGGAAAGAATGCCGTTTCCTGCCCGAGCTTGAGCGGGAGATCACCCGCGTCGATCCGGCACAGGTGCGTTTGATCCCCGACGACTCGCCGCATTTTCTAAAAACACGGCTGTACATCGAAAGCCAGCTGCGCCGCAAAGTGCCCACCGACGACAAGCTGCATATCGGTTGGAAAGCCGCCATGGACGCGCTCAATTTTCAGCTTGAACCGGCAAAATTGGCCCTGGCTTCTCTCAAGCCCCGCATCCTTATTGCCGACACCGTCGGGCTCGGCAAAACATTGGAAGCCGGCATCCTCATGAGTGAACTCATCGCCCGCGGCAAAGGCCGCCGCATCCTCGTCGTCACCGTCAAGAGCATGATGACCCAGTTCCAAAAGGAAATGTGGAACCGTTTCTCCATCCCGCTTGTGCGCCTTGACTCATCCGGTATCCAGAAGATCCGCGCCGAACTGCCCGCGCACAGCAATCCCTTCTTTTATTACGATCGTGCGATTATTTCCGTCGACACCCTCAAGCGCGACATCGAATACCGCACCCACCTGGAAAACGCCAGATGGGACATCATCGTCATTGACGAGGCGCACAACGTTGCCGACCGTTCCGCGAGCGGCGCGAAAGAGTCGCAGCGGGCAAAATTGGCGCAGCTGCTTGCCGAGCGTTCCGACTGCCTGATCATGCTTTCCGCCACGCCGCACGATGGACGGCCGCGCAGCTTTGCCTCACTCATCAGGATGCTCGACCCGACCGCGATCGCTGATCCCGACGATTACTCTAAAGACGATCTGAAGGGACTGTTCGTACGGCGGTTCAAAAAGGACGTTGCCGACGAGCTCAGCTCACTGTGCCCCGAGCGGCAGATGCAGATTGTGCCTTCTCAGGCCAGCCTCGAAGAGGAAGCGGCCTATCAGGTCCTTTCTGGCTTGAAACTGCACATGGACGCGCGCAAGCTCCGCGCCCGCGGTCAGTCTCCCGAAAGCGGCGCTACGGCCGACCTGCTGTTCAAAACGGGACTGGTCAAATCGTTGTTCTCAAGTCCAGCCGCCTGCCTCAAGACCATCGAAAACCGCCTCCGCAGGCTTGACGATGTCGAACAGTCGGCTGAGGTCGTGAGCGACCGCAACGCTCTTCGTCAGCTTCACACCGAAGTCTCAGCCATTTCACCGGCCAGCTTTTCGCGATATCAAAAACTGCTGGAGATCTTGCGTTCGCAGCCCCTGAGCGACAGCGGCAGCCGCGTTGTGGTCTTCACCGAGCGCATCGAGACCATGAAATTCCTTGCCGAGCACATTAAGTCTGACCTTGGCTTAAGCAACGATCAGGTTGTTTCTATGTCCGGCGCGATGAGCGACGTGGAGCAGCAGGAGATCGTCGACGCGTTCGGGCGCGAGGCGTCGCCACTGCGCGTGCTTGTGGCTTCCGACGTGGCCTCGGAAGGCATCAACTTGCATTTCTGCTGCCACCGGCTGATCCATTTCGACATCCCCTGGTCGATCATGACGCTCAATCAGCGCAACGGGCGCATCGATCGTTATGGGCAAAAAAAAAATCCCGATATCCGCTGCCTGCTCGTACAGAGCAAAAACAGCGAGATTCAGGGCGACGCCCGCTATCTGAGCATCCTCGTCGAAAAAGAGCACCGTGTCCACGACAACATAGGCGACCCAGCCGCACTGATGAACGCCTGGGATCCGGAGGCCGAGGCCGTGATCGTCGGCCGCGCCATGGAAGACAAGACTGCCGCCGACCAGTTTGAAATGCAGACCTTCGATGCCGATCCGCTCCTTTCGCTGTTTGAGCAGCTGCTTCATTCAAGCGGGACCGACGAAAAGAAAGAAGATCCGCGTACCGAAGACCGAACACTGTTCAGCGATCTTGATTACCTCACTTCGACTATCGAACTGTATAACGCCTCGTCGCCGCGAACGCCCATCCGTTACCAGCCCCTGCACAACGCTCCGGGCATAGCCATTGCCATGAACGACGACCTCATAAAGCGCATGGCGCACGCCATTCCGCGCGAAGCCATGCCTGCCGACGGGGTGCTGCGCGTCTCGCCCGACAAGAATTACTGCATCGACGAGATGAACCGCAGCCGTCAGAAGGAAATGGGGGAGGCCGCCTGGCCCGAGGTGCAGTATCTGTGGCCGCTCCATCCCGTTTTAGAATGGGCCGGCGATCTTGTCGCCTATTCGCACCTCACCGTTGACCGTTCTCAGGCCCCTGTGGCGTGTCTCGGCAGTCTGGCCGCGAATGAGACAGTTGTGCTCGTTGCCGGACAGATCCCCAACCGCCGCTCCGTTGCCGTCGTCGATCAGTGGACGGGGATCTTGTTTAAAGACAGCCGATTCGCCAAGTTTCTCAGCGCCGAAGAGACCATTCAGCTCTGCCATTTGCGCGAATCGCTGCCAAACGCGCGGCACCTCAGCGACGAAGAGGCCGAAAAAGTCCGCGCCGAGTACGTGGCCCAAAGAGTCGAGTTTGCCGAACAGAGCACCAGCAGCGCCGGCTTTGACTACATGAGGCACACGGCACCGCGCGAAAAAGAACTGCAATCTCGCCTCGAAACGCTGCGCCTTCGTCACCAGAAAGCCCTTGAACAGCTGACCCTCTTTGAGAGCGTCAAGAGCAAGAGGATGCAGCGTATCGACGCCCTTTTTGACGACCACAAAAACTGGGTCACCGACAGCCTCAGCATCGACGCGCAGCGCCCCAACGTGCGTGTGATCGCCATTTTAACAGGAGCAGAAGGATGACATTTGACTTGACCGGGATCCGCAATGAAAACGAATACTACACCAGCTACTATTTCAGCTCCATCTTCCAGGAGGACGCCGCCGATACCATTAAGGAGTGGAGTGCCCGCGCTAAAGCGGATGGGGCATACCGCACGCCTTGGAGCCGGCTGAAAGGCAGCGCCGGCGGAATCCTGTCGCGCTCTCGCGCCACAGCGCGAACAGACG
>JAGAYQ010000368.1 GCA_017940445.1 Pyramidobacter sp.
CCGAGGTTCCGCGACGGTGAGCGACGCGAGCGCAGCTTCGACGACCGGCCGAGGTTCCGCGACAGCGAGCGCCGTGAACGCAGCTTCGACGACCGGCCGAGGTTCCGCGACGGCGAGCGCCGCGAGCGCAGCTTCGACGACCGGCCGAGGTTCCGCGACGGCGAACGCCGCGAGCGCAATTTTGACGACCGGCCGCGCGATTCGTTCCGGCCGCGCTACCGTGATGACGAGCGCAGCGAACGTTTCAGCCGCGACGGCGAAAGTCGTTTTTCCGGCCGCGAACGCCCTGCCTACGACCGCCCGCGCCGCGATTTTCGCGACGAACGCGGCGACAGACCTTTCAGCCGCAAGAGAGCGCCCCGTCCGTACGAAGGCGAGCGCCGCAGTTCCTTCCGTTCTGACGGAGAATCGCAGGACCGCGGTTTCGCGCCCCGCCGCGAGCGCCCCTTTGACGAACACAGCGACCGCCGCGGCAGCCGCTCGGAGCATCCGGAGTCGCCGCGCAGGGAGGATTCCGGAGACAAGCCCCGCGCCAGAAGGTTCACCAACTTCCAGAAATTCAGAAAGAACAGCGAGGAGTAGCGTTCCCGGCTTTCGCAGGCCGCGCACGGGCGCACGATCGCTGAAACAGGAGAGCAGCAATGCAGGACCCCATCATCAAACAAGAGACAGACCCTATTCCTGACGAAGACGCTTTTCGCCAGGCTCTGCTCCAGATCGAGCGGTTCGGCAAGCAGACGCACGACATCGCCTGCCGTCAAAGGGAGCTTCTCAGCATCGAAAAGGAACGGAATGCCAAAGAGGCTGCCGTCCTCAGAAAACGCATCGAAGAAAAGGAACACGAGCTTGAAGAACTGCGCAAGAGCCTGATCGACGTGCAGATGGAACTTTCCGAGGCACGACGCAGCGAAAATTCGCTCAAACTTGAAGTGAAGCAGCTGCGCGAGCAAGTCGGCATCTTCAAGGTCGACAGCGCCCGCATCGATGACGCGGAAAGCCAGCTCCGCACAGCCCGCGATGAGAATTCCGGCCTGAAAACGCGCATCGAGGAGCTGCGGGCCGAGGCCGCCAAAGCCGCGCGCGACAGCAGGGCCGAGATCGACGCGCTCGTCCTCAAATACGAGCAGGAGAAGATCCAGCTGCGCGAAAACGTCCAGGTCGCCGAGGAAAAAGCCCGCAGCACGGCCGACACGATCGAGCGCTACAAATCGCTCGCCTCCCTTGCGGAGAGCGAAAAAGCCGCCGCCGTCGAGGATATGGAGCGCAGCCGCAGCGAGCAGAAAAATCAGATCGACAAGCTCCGCAGCGCCTTGGCCGCACGCGAGGCAAAAGCATCGGAGCACGACCGGCAGATCGCCGACATGCAGCACGAGTACGAGCGCAAGATCGCCCTTGTGCAGTCGCAGACGGAACAGGCCTATCAGGCGGAGATCGAGAAGATGAAAAACGCCGCGGAGGATCAGCTTCACGAACTGGCCCGCACGCGCTACCAGATGGAACAGATGAAGGAAGATCATCGCCGCGCCATCGAGACCCTGAAGCAGGACATGGAAAAGCAGATCACCCTGCGTGCCGACGAGATCCGCCGCCAGTTCATGCTCAAAGCGTCCGCAGCGGACGGCCGTGAATGATCCAGATCAAAGACCTCAGCCTCACATTTGCCGGCGGCCGCACGATCTTTTCCGGCCTCAACTGGCAGATCGACACAGGCGGACGCGCGGGGCTCGTCGGCCCCAACGGCATCGGCAAGACCACGCTGATGCGCACGCTCGTGGGACAGATCCAGCCCGACAGCGGCGAAGTCATCCTCTCCCCCGCCTCCGCCACCGTCGGCTATCTGCCGCAGGACCTTGCCGAACTGCCCGATGTGACGCTGATGCAGTACCTCAAGGACAAAGCCGGCATCACCGCCGCCGAAGCATTGCTGAAAACGCGCCAGGAGCAGCTCGCCGCAGCCTCGCCGGACGAGAGCGAGCGGGCGCTGCGCCTTCACGAAGAAGCTGCCGCGGAGTATGAGCGCCTCGGCGGCTGGTCATTTGAAGCCATGTCGAAAAAAGCCCTGCGCGGCCTCGGCTTTCACGAAGGCGATGATCAGAAGCCCTGCCGCGAGTTTTCCGGCGGCTGGAAAATGCGCATCACGCTGGCCGGATTGCTTTTGTCGCACCCGGATATCCTCCTTTTGGACGAACCCACCAACCACCTCGACACCGAGAGCATGGAATGGCTGGAGAACTGGCTGTCCGACTACCGCGGCACCCTCGTAGCCATCTCGCACGACAGGATCTTCATGGACAAGATCATGAAGTCCATCGCCGAGCTTCATTCGGGCGGCATCCGCGTGTACAAAGGCAATTTTTCCGACTACCTGCGTGCTTCGGAAGAACAGAAAGCTCAGCGCGAACAGGCTGCTGCCCGCCAGCAGGCCGAGATCGCCAAGACCAAAGAGTTCATCGAGCGCTTCCGCTACAAGGCCACAAAAGCGGCACAGGTGCAAAGCCGCATCAAAGTCCTTGAAAAGACCGAGATCATCCAGACCGAGGCAAACGCGAAGCACATGGCACTGCGCTTTCCGCCCTGTCCTCAGAGCGGCCATATCGTCCTCACCCTCGAAAACGTCAGCAAGGCGTACGGAGCCCATCAGGTGTTTTCCGGCGTTTCGGCGCAGATCGAACGCGGACAGAAGATCGCCCTTGTCGGCGTCAACGGCGCGGGAAAGTCGACCCTCTCGCGCATCATCTCCGGCCGCGAAGAGAGCGACACGGGGACGCGCGAACTGGGCTATCACGTTCTGCCCGTGTTCTTCTCGCAGGAATCATCAGAAAACCTCAACTACGCCAACACCGTCTGGCAGGAGATCAATCCCCTCAATCAGGACATGACCGAGGCCGAAAAGCGCACCCTGCTCGGCTCATTCCTTTTCAGCGGCGACGACATCTACAAGCCCGTCAGCGTGCTCTCAGGCGGCGAAAAATCGCGGCTGTCGCTGGCCAAGATCCTCATGAACCCGTCCAACTTCCTCATCCTCGACGAGCCCACCAACCACCTCGACATGGTCACGCGCGAACTCTTCCAGCAGGCGCTGCTCGCTTACGACGGCACGCTGCTGATCGTCTCGCACGACCGATTTTTCCTCAACCAGCTCGCCGGCCGCGTGTGGGAGATCCGCGACGGAAAACTTCACGATTACGCCGGCAACTACAGCCGCTTCATCGAACTGCGCGAACGCGAGCGTGCCGCCGAAAACACGCAAAGTACCGCCAAACAGCAGACCGGCCGATCGGCCGACCGCGACAAAAAGCGCGAAGAAGCGCAGCGCCGGCAGGAGATCTACCGGCGCAAAAAAAGCTACGTCGAAGAGCTTGCGCGCGTCGAATCAACCGTGACCGACCGCGAAGCCGAAAAAAGCGAGATCGAAAAACAGCTCTGCCTTCCCGAAGTGCTCGCCGACAGTTCCCGCGTGCAGGCCCTGATGAAGCGCCTGTCCGAAACAACTGCCGAGATCGAGCAGAACACAGCCAGATGGGAAGAGCTGATGGAGATCATCGACAAAATCGAAAAAGGAGAACTGTAAACCATGGCACAGACCGTCAAAAACGGCGACAAGATCCGCGTTCACTACACCGGCACCCTCAACAGCGGCGAGATGTTCGACTCGTCCATCAAGAACAACCGCCCGCCGCTGGAGTTCACCGTCGGCGCGGGACAGATGATCAAAGGCTTTGACAAAGGCGTCGTCGGCATGGCCGTCGGCGAGACGCGGATGCTCAAACTTCCCCCCGAAGAAGCGTACGGCGTGCGCCGCGACGATATGATGATCACCGTCAAGCCCTCGCAGATGCCCAAGAACTACACGCCCACGCTGGGCGACAAGCTGATGATGGGACCGCACACCGTCACCGTCGCCAAGATCAACGAAGACGGCTCCGTCGTCCTCGACGCCAACCACTTCCTCGCCGGACAGGAACTGAACTTTGAAGTGACGCTCGTCGAGATCCTGTAACCCGTCAAAAGAATAACCGCACCGTAAAAACCCCGAAGCGTGAGAACATGTTCTCGCGCTTCGGGGTTTTTGTGTATAATCATCGTGAACTCTCATTTCGCATTTTCCCAAAAAGTCAGGTGGACGTGCATGAAAGACTACGAGCAAAAGAAAGCCGCAAAAAAGTTCGCCGAATACTGGAAGGACAGAGGCTACGAAAAAGCGGCGGAGCCGATCGTATGATTTCGGTTTCGCCGTTTTTTCGTTCCTCAAAAATTTCGTTTGACAAATCTTCCTTCTTCCTTCATAATAGCCAACTTGTGACGCCGTTTTCGGGCGTCGTGATCCAGGGATTTTTGTACGAAGGACTGTTCTTTTGTTCTTTTTGGGGAGACGAGCGGTCCTTTGCAGATTTCCCGTATGATTTTCGGGAGGATTTTTCAAGTGACCGCAAGTTTTCGTGATTTCAATCTGCCGGAGAGTTTTCTGGCCGCGCTCGATCAGCGCGGTTTTACCGAGCCCACCCCGGTGCAGGCGCAGGTGCTATCGCAGCCTGATCTGAGCCGTGACATGGTCGTCCAGGCGCGCACGGGTTCGGGCAAGACGCTGGGTTTTCTTCTGCCCATCCTCAGCGAGCTGGAAGGCGGCAACAAAAATCCGCGCGTGCTGGTGCTCTCGCCCACGCGCGAGCTGGCGATGCAGAACGCCAACGAGTCGGAGTTCTTCGGCAAGATCAAGGGCATCGGCACGGCGGCGATCGTCGGCGGCATGAGCATGGAGCATCAGATCTTCAAGCTCAAGCACGGCACGACGGTGGTCGTCGGCACGCCGGGCCGCGTGCTCGACCATGTGCGGCGCGGCACGCTTGACCTGAGCGAGATCGAGACAGTGGTGCTGGACGAGGGCGACAGCATGATGGACATGGGCTTCCGCGAGGAGCTGGAGGCCATCCTCGATGCGGCGACGTCGCGCAAGCGCACCTGGCTGTTTTCGGCGACGATGCCGGAAGCGGTCTTTTCGCTCGCGCAGCGCTACCTCAATGATCCGCTGCGGCTGGAGCTGAACCACGACGAGGAGCAGCACGCGGACATCGTGCACCGCGCCTATCTGTGCCCGTCGCGTCAGCGCATGGAAGCGCTTGTCAACGTGTTGCTGTGGGAGCGGCCGACGCTGTGTCTGGTGTTCTGCCACACGAAGGCGGACACGGGGGAGGTGGCAGGCCGGCTTCAGGAGGAAGGCTTCATGGCGCTGGCACTCAACGGCGACATGACGCAGCGCGAGAGAAGCAACGCGCTCGAGTCGTTCCGCTCGGGGCGCATCCCTGTCCTCGTCGCCACCAACGTGGCCGCCAGAGGGCTTGACGTGCAGGGCGTGTCGCACGTGATCCAGCTGGGGCTGCCCGACGATATGGAGACGTTCGTCCACCGCTCGGGGCGCACGGGGCGCGCCGGACACGAGGGCAGCAACATCCTCATCCTCACGCCTTCGGAATCGGGGCGCTTCAAGTTCATGATCCGCGGCTCGCAGATGCGCGTGGAGTGGCAGAAGGTGCCTGACATTCAGGAGATCAGCATCATCCAGCGCGAAGTGCGCGAGGAGGCGCTGCTTTCCGCCGAGCCCAAGCCGGAGATCCGCGCCTGGGCGGAATCCCTGCTTGAAAAGAGCGAGGACGGCGCCGAGCTGGCGGCCAAGCTGCTGTCGGTGATCGTCAAGGACATTCCTACGGGCTACGCCCTGCGCGAAACGCTCCAGCGCGAGCTTGACGCGCGGCGCGACCGGGCCTCGTCCCGCCGTGAAGGACGCACGGGAGGCCGCTTCGACGGTTCTCCGCGCGAGCGTCTGCGCTTCCGCGACGGCGCTTC
>JAGAYQ010000369.1 GCA_017940445.1 Pyramidobacter sp.
CATGGAGGCCAAGCGTCAGCAGGCCCAGGCGATGATCGACGCTAAGGACGTGATCCGCAAAGTCGGCGCCGAGTTCGGGCAGATGACCGGCCGCAGCTACGGTCTGATCGAGAAGTTCATGATGGACGACGCCGAAGAGGCGATCGTGATCATGGGCTCGTCAGCCGGCACTGCCAAGCAGGCCGTGAAGGAACTGCGCGCTCAGGGCAAAAAAGTGGGCCTCGTCAAAGTGCGCTCGTTCCGTCCGTTCCCCTCAGAGGACATCTGCGACGCCCTGAAAAATGTGAAGGCGTTTGCCGTCATGGATAAGGACGACAGCTTCAACGGCCATTGCGGACCGATGTACGCCGAAGTGGCCTCGTCGATGTTCGCACGGGGCGTCTGCGGCCCCAGGGGCATCAGCTATATCTACGGCCTCGGCGGACGCGACGTGCGCGTCGAGAGCATTCAGAAGGTCTTCGCCGAGCTGGAGCAGATCGCTTCGACCGGCGTCACCGGCGAGACGTACCGCTATCTGGAAGTCCGCGAATAAGGGAGTGACCGAAAAATGGCATACAACCTGAGAGAAAATCTTGAAAAGGGCGAACGCCTCTGCGGCGGTCACAGAATGTGCGCGGGCTGCGGCTCGCCCGTTGCCGTGCGCAGCGTCCTGCGCGCGCTGAATCCCGAAGACCATGCTGTCGTCTGCTCGGCGACCAGCTGCCTGGAAGTTTCCACGTTCATGTACCCCTACACGGCCTGGAAAGACAGCTTCATCCACAACGCCTTTGAGAACGCCGGCGCGACGATGTCCGGCGTCGAGACCGCCTATCGCGCCATGAAGAAGCGCGGCAAGATCGACGGCACGTGGAAGTTCATCGCCTTCGGCGGCGACGGCGGCACCTACGATATCGGCTTCCAGTCGCCTTCCGGCGCGATGGAGCGCGGACACGACATGGTCTACGTCTGCTATGACAACGAAGCCTACATGAACACCGGCATTCAGCGCTCGTCGTCCACGCCGCACTTTGCTGACACCACCACAACGCCCGCCGGCAGCGTCATCCCCGGCAAGATCCAGCAGAAGAAGAACCTCACCCGCATCATGGTGGCGCACAACATCCCCTACGTGGCGCAGACCACGTTCATGGGCAACTTCAAAGACATCGAGGAGAAGGCGCACAAGGCCATCTACACGCCCGGCCCTGCCTTCCTCAACGTCATGGCACCGTGCCCCCGCGGCTGGCGCTATCCCAGCGAAAAGCTGATGGAAGTCACCAAAGCCGCCGTCGAGACCTGCCTATGGCCGCTGTACGAAGTGGTCGACGGCAAGTATAGTCTCACCTACGAGCCCAAGAAAAAGCTGCCTATCGAAGAGTACCTGCGCCTACAGGGAAGATTTTCGCACATGTTCAAGCCCGGCAACGAATGGATGATCGAACAGGTGCAAAAAGAGATCGACCGCAACTGGAACGAGCTGCTGCAGCTGTGCAGCCTCGGCGCCGTCGCGGCCCGCTGAAGCTGATACAAAATCACCCCGGATCGCGAACTTTTTCGCCTTCCGGGGTGATTCTTTTTATCGCAGAAGCGAGTATAATATTCATAAACGGGGAGTGTGCCCCGTTTCAAATCATGAAGTTTTTAAGGAGGACACCCATGAAAAAGTATTTCAAGCTGCTCGCACTCTGCGCGCTTCTCGCTGTCGCCGCTTCCGCTTCGGCAGCCGACCGCAAGCTGAACCTCAACGCTCAGACCACGAAAAAACTGAGCACGTTCCTGAGCAACTTCACCGAGCTCAGCTACTACAGCTTCGACACATTCGAAGCCGGCCCGGAGGACATGCTGCACCTGGGCGCTCCGCAGAACGTGGGCGAGCTGATCCACTTCGGCATCTGGCACAACTACGTGAACAACTTCAAAAGCCGCATCCGCCAGACGAAAAACGGCAGACACAGCGCCTGCATCGACGCCAAGTTCGTGGCCGAGTCCGTCGACCGCTATTTCGGCCTGCCGCTGAAGCATCAGAACGTGGAAGGCGCCGACTTCTACTACGACGGCCGCAACTACCAGTTTGAGCCTGCCGACGGCGAAGCCACGTACTACGCCCAGGTCACTCAGGCATGGGAGCGTGTAGGCGTGGGCGATCTGCCCACCTGGCGCGTGACCGGCTATATCTACAACGTCGAGGACAAGAAAGACCGCCCCGCCACGTTCGAAGCCTTCGTCTATCCCAGCACCTGGAACGGCAAGGAGACGTGGATCGTCCAGGGCATGAAGACGACGTGGAAGTAGGA
>JAGAYQ010000370.1 GCA_017940445.1 Pyramidobacter sp.
CGCCATCGATTCTCCGTGCTCCCGCTTTCCGCCGGGAAATTCCCAGAGACCGGCGCAGTCACCTGCGTCCATTCGCCGGCAGATCAGCATCCGCCCCTGTTCATCATAAATGATTGCTGCTGCAACGTCGATCATTTCATTCTCCTCTGTCGATACAAGCTGAAATTGCCTTTTGCATAGCCTCATTGTAACAGGTTGACTGTGCCATATCAATTTCGCAGCACGCAAATTTAACGGCACGATTTCACACTTCGCCGCAAAGTGCTATAATCAGCGAAGCTTTTAGACATTGTTGTACTCGTCTGCAGAATCAAAGCAGAAAATTGAAAGGAGTTTTATTTATGCCTCTTTGCCCCTGCGGTTCCAACCGCGAACTCGAACTTTGCTGCATGCCCGTGATCAAGGGCGACCGTCGCGCACAGACCGCTGTCGAACTGATGAAGGCCCGTTACGTCGCTTACACGACAGGTGACATTGATTTTATCATTTCGAGCCACGACCCTGAAACGCGCGAGAACGTCAGCAAAGAGGCAACCGAAGAATGGTCCCGCTCTGCTCACTGGCTTGGCATTGAAATCCGCAATACGATCGCCGGCGGCCCGAATGATTCGGAAGGCATGGTCGAGTTCGTAGCCAGTTTCGAGCTCGAAGGCAAGAAGATCGAGCACCATGAAAAATCGTATTTTAAAAAAATCAACGGGAACTGGTTCTTCGTTGACGGTCAGGTCGTGCCCGAAACCTACGTTCGCGCCACGCCCAAAGTCGGCCGCAACGATCCCTGTCCGTGCGGCAGCGGCAAGAAGTACAAGTTCTGCTGCGGCAGAAATCAGTAGGTTGCCGTCGCATGACTTTCAAGATCGGATTTGACAACGAGAAATATCTGAAAGAACAGACCGCAGCCATCACTGAGAGAGTCAAACAGAACGGTCAGAAGCTGTATCTTGAATTCGGCGGCAAGCTCATTTTTGACTACCATGCTGCACGCTGCCTGCCCGGCTTCGATCCCAACGTGAAGATGCGGCTCCTGCAGATGTTCCGTGATCAGGCTGAAGTCATCATTTGCCTGTATGCCGGCGATGTCGAGCGAAAGAAGATCCGCGCTGATTTCGGCACGACGTATGATTCTGAAGTCCTCCGCCTGATCGACGAATTCACAAGCCGCGGCCTGAAGATCGCCGGTGTGGTCATTACACGTTTTGAAGGACAGGCGACTGTTCAGAACTTCCGGCATCGGCTTGAAAATCGCGGTATCCCGGTTTTTACTCACTATGCGACCAAAGGCTATCCTACCGATGTCGATACGATCGTCAGCGAAGAGGGATACGGCCGAAATGACTACATCCCCACCACAAAACCGATCGTCGTCGTTACTGCCCCGGGGCCTGGAAGCGGAAAGCTTGCGACCTGTCTCTCGCAGATCTACCACGATTACCGCCGCGGCATTCATTCCGGCTATGCTAAGTACGAGAGCTTCCCAGTCTGGAACCTCCCGCTCCGTCACCCCCTGAACCGCGCTTATGAAGCCGCGACCGCTGACCTAGGCGATGTGAATTTGATCGATCATTTCCATCTCGAAGCCTATGATGAAAAAACGGTCAATTATAACCGTGATCTTGAAGCATTTCCTATTCTGAAGCGGATCCTTCAGAGGATCACTGGCGGAGATGCGGGCTATAAATCCCCCACTGATATGGGAGTGAATCGCATTGCCTGCGGCATTGTCGATGATGAGGTCGTCCGTGAAGCTTCATGCCAGGAGATCATCCGCCGCTATTTCCGCACCTCTTGCGAAGTCGCACTTGGACAATCAGATGAAGAATGCCTGCAGCGGATCGGCCTGATCATGAAGGAAATGGATCTTCTTCCTGAGTACAGGCGTGTTGTCATCCCTGCCCGCGAAGCTGTGAAAGAAGGCCAGGCACGAGGCAAAGGCGATGCAGGCATTTTTACGGGTGCCGCGATCGAACTGCCGGACGGAACGATCATCACCGGCAAGAACTCTCCCCTGCTTCATTCTGCATCAAGCGTTGTCCTCAACGCGGCTAAAGTGCTCGCGCACATTCCCGACAGCATCGATCTCCTTCCGGCGAACATCCTTCAGTCACTTTCCAGTTTTAAAAAGGAGATCCTGGCCGAAAACAAACTGGCGCTCAACCTTGAAGAGACTATGCTTGCCCTCAGTATCAGCGCCGCTTCCAATCCTGCCGCTGCCGCAGCTGTAGAACAGCTCAAAAATCTGAGGAACTGCGAGTGTCACCTTTCGCACATTCCTGTCCCCGGCGACGAAGGCGGATTTCGCAAGCTCGGCATGAACCTGACGTGCGATCCCGTCTTCTCAAGTAAAAGTCTTTTTGACGAATAGACAACCTTCATATACGTATACAGAAACAGGAAAGGATGTGCCAAGATGCGTCACTGTACGGTGAATTACATCATATTATCGGCTGCAGCAGCAGCTTGGAATATCCTTATCTGCACTGCTGCTTCTGCCGAAGTCACAGCGATCAAGCCTGATCCCAGCAGAGTTCCTGTTGTAACCGCACCTGCTTCGAACGATCCTCGTCAGGAGAAAAAACAGTCCAGTCCCGCACGAACGATCAGGAATTTCAAGGGAATCGGAAAAAAATTCGGCACCACTGATTCTGGATTCGATAAGAAGGACGGAATCCCTGAGAAAGTCGACCTGAACAAGAGGAAGCGCGAAGGCATCACGCTGTCTCCTGGAATGCAGCGTTTTGCCGACGGAGCCGGAAGGACACTGAAACAGATCGACAAAAAAGTTCTTGACGTTGTAGAAGAACCGTTTAAGTGGCTGGGACTCGAAGCAGAAAGCGCTAAAATTCGCCCGATGCACAGCGGAGTCGGCCTGGGCGTGTCTATCAACCTCGATAAACGCAAAAAAAACGCCAAGGCTGAAGCCGCTTCAGCAAAAAGCGACAGCCAGGAATTCTATGATCTTATTAAGCCTCATGAAAGTTCGCATACTATAAAACAATAAGGAGTTGGCTGTGTCATGTTTGCATCTACTTTTGCCCCGCTGATCCTCTGCTTCTGCGCAATTGCCTTTTTCATCCTGGGGATCGCGTTTCGCCGCGGCGGGCGCCCGGGAAAGGCGATGTTCGACTTCATCTGCGGCGCTTCGCTTTTGATCGTCGCCTACTATCTCGTCACAGAGTTCCATTGATCTGATGAGGAACGCCGTCCTTTTCCGGCGTTCCTTTTTTATGTACCGCACTTTTTTCTTGTACTTCGGGCAAAAATGCTGTATTATTCTTGCTTTGAAGAAAGTATTCAGCCTGATCATCCCTAAGCAGTAAGGAGTTTTCATCATGTACTCAGTTGACAAAATCAGAAATCTGGCGATCGTGGCTCACATCGATCACGGCAAGACGACCCTGATCGATTCGATCTTCCGCGGCGCTCACACGTTCCGTGAAAACGCGCAGGTTGCCGAGCGCGTCATGGACAGCGGCGAACTTGAACGTGAACGCGGCATCACGATCACGTCCAAGCACTGCACGGTTGAGTGGAACGGTTACCTGATCAACATCATCGACACGCCCGGCCACGCCGACTTTTCCGGCGAGGTCGAGCGCGTGCTCTCGATGGTCGACAGTGTCCTTCTCCTGGTCGACGCCAACGAAGGGCCTATGCCGCAGACACGCTACGTCCTCTCGCGGGCACTGGCAATGGGTCTGAAGCCGATCGTTATTATCAACAAGGTTGACCGCCCTGCCGCTGCACCCTATGTCGCGCTCGAAAAAACGTTTGATCTGTTCATCGAACTTGGAGCGACCGACGAACAGGCCGATTTCCCTGTGCTTTACGGCTCGGGGCTGGCCGGCTGGCTGGTCAGGGATCTTGACAAAGATCCTCACGAAGGCATGGACGCGCTGTTCCAGACTATCGTCGACCGAGTTCCGCCGCCCCCTTCAAATTCCGACAAGCCGTTCCTCATGCAGGTCAGCACCCTGGCCTGGAACGACTACGTCGGTCAGATCGGCTGCGGCCGAGTCCTTTCGGGAACGCTTCATAAGAACGACACGTTCGTGCACAGTTCGACCCGCTGGATCGACGAAAACGATCGGGAAAAAGGCTGGAACACTGTTTCTGCTAATCACGAAAAGGCCGTCCACCTGTGGGTGACCCGCGGTCTGGACCGAGTCGAAGTTGATGAAGTTTTTGCCGGCGACATCGTCTGGCTCTCCGGCCCGAAGACGATCAGGATCGGCGATACAATGGCCTCTGAAGAGCTCAACGGCGAAACGCTTCATCCTCTCGACATCGAAGAGCCGACAGTCTCGATGTTCTTCCTTGTCAACAATAGCCCCTTTGCCGGTCGTGACGGCACTCCGCTGACGCTGCGCCAGCTGAAGGCACGCCTTGAACGCGAATGTCAGACGAATG
This sequence comes from Pyramidobacter sp., assembly GCA_017940445.1. Lineage (GTDB taxonomy): Bacteria > Synergistota > Synergistia > Synergistales > Dethiosulfovibrionaceae > Pyramidobacter. The sequence continues at coordinate 4,408 of JAGAYQ010000370.1, forward strand.
TCGCACTCAAGGTAGAAGACCTCGGACGTCCTGACGGTCTGAAAGTCTCCGGTCGCGGCGAACTTCAGATGGCGATCCTTGTCGAACAGATGATCCGCGAAGGCTCTGAGCTGTGTGTCTCGCGTCCTGAAGTCATCACGAAGACAGACGAATCAGGACATCTGCTCGAACCCATGGAACAGCTGATCGTTGACGTTCCCGAAGCCTACCAGGGCGTCGTCATCGAAAAGCTTGCTGCCCGCAAGGCGGAGATGCTGAGCATGAACAACCTGTCGACGGGCATCGTCCGCATGGAATTCGACATTCCTACCCGAGGGCTCCTCGGCTACCGCAACACTTTCCTGACCGATACACGCGGTCTTGGGATCATGTCATCACGTTTCCGCGGCTATGACCTGTGGCGCGGAGAAGTCGTCAGCCGCAACCGCGGTTCTATGGTCAGCATGGACACCGGCGCAGCAACAAGCTATCAGCTGGAAAACCTCCAGGAGCGCGGAGTCCTCTTCATTGGGCCTGGCACGGAAGTCTACGCCGGTCAAGTCATCGGTGAGCATTCGCGCCCCAATGACATCCCCTGCAATCCGACCAAGAGAAAAGCAATGACGAATTATCGCTCGTCTACGAAAGAACTGGCGACGCACCTTGACGTGCCGCGCACCGTTATCCTTGATCGCGCTCTTGAGTGGATCGCTGATGATGAACTCGTCGAAGCGACGCCTAAAGAAGTCCGCATCCGCAAGACGATCCTTGACATGACGGAGCGCAAAAAAGCAGAAAAACTGCTTCGGACTGAAGCGTAAGTTCAGAGGAGGAGCGTTCAATGAGCAAAATCGCTGTATTCGGAGCGGGCACCTGGGGTACTGCCCTCTCTCAGAGCCTGGCCAGGAGCGGACATGAAGTCTGCATCTGGTGCTTTGAAAAGGAACTTGCCCCTGCTATCAACACGAAACACTACAACCCTGTTTATCTGCCTGAGTTTGAACTTTCGCCGCTGATTTCGGCAACTGAATCCATTGAAGAGGCTGCACGCTTTTCCGATTACTGGCTCTTCGTCACGCCGACGCAGTTTCTTCGCGGCACGCTGCAGCAGCTCAAGCCCTTTTACAAGCCCGAGATCGAAATCGCCAATGCTGCCAAAGGCGTTGAAATAAGTTCGCTCAAGCTGATCAGTCAGATCGTTGAAGAAGTCCTGCCGGGCGCTTCGTTCACAGTCATTTCAGGGCCCAGCCATGCTGAAGAAGTCATTCGCAACCTGCCGCTTGCCGTTGTCAGTGCGTCTATCGATCCTAAAGCGGCTCAGCTGTGGCAAAATCTTTTCAACCGCGATGCCTTCCGAGTCTACACAAGTTCCGACGTGATCGGAGTCGAGACCGGCGCAGCCGTCAAAAATGTTGTGGCTGTTGCATCAGGAATGCTTCACAGCATGGAAATGGGCGATAATGCCACGGCTGCAATGGTCACCCGCGGACTGTCCGAGATCGTTCGTCTCGGCGTTGCGCTGGGCGGACACGCGCAAACTTTCTCCGGCCTCGCAGGTGTCGGTGATCTGATGGTGACTGCCTACAGCAGACATTCCCGCAACTTCCGCCTTGGCGAGATGCTTGGCGAAGGAAAGACGCTCGACGAAGCGACAAAGGCCCTTGGACAGGTTGCGGAAGGTATCTATACGGTCAAGGCTATCAAGAAACTTTCTGAGAAACTCAACGTCGAGATGCCTATTTCCAATGCCGTGTACGAGATTCTCTACGGCGGACTTTCGTTAAAGGACGCTGTCAGAAGTCTTCTCGAACGCGCTCCTAAGCCGGAACAGTAAAATCTCGCTGTTTGCGTTGACTAACAGCAAAATAACACTTGCGTTCTGACGCGACTTATAGTAAACTTCCATTGTAGTTTCAAAAACTCAAGGAGGTGTCGTTCAAATGGCAGCTAAGGTTAACAAGGATGTGTGCGTGGGCTGCGGCGCTTGCGAAGGCGCGTGCCCCGTCAGCGCGATCTCGATGGTCGACGGCAAATCAACGGTCAATGAGGGTACCTGCGTTGACTGCGGAACCTGCGTCAGCACCTGCCCCGTCGAGGCAATTTCCCTGTAAGTTCCGAACTGGCCGTTCTCCGTCGCCGGAGAGCGGCTTTTTTCTTTCTAGTCCATGTTGTGAGCTCTTCCGCAACTTCTTGATACATAAAGGCCGTGCGGTTGGAATGGTGCTTCCTTTCAGCCGCACGGCCTTTTTCTATTCTTTTTCTGCTCCAGTACTCTGCCAAAGGCGCAGAGTTCCCAGCGTGAATCCGGCACAGGCTGCCGGATACTCGTTGAGCGCACCTCCAAATGCCGCTATCAGACGTTCCGCACGCGATTTCCAGTACGCATCTGAGCTCAGCGAGAAGAGTGAAACCATATTGTTCAGCATGACTGCTGCGCCGGAAAACATATAATCATCCCCCGCGTCCCAGGCGGGGAGCAGTTCATGGTCGGAGGTCGCCGTCAGCTGCATGGCACCGTCGCTGCCGAAAAGCTCGTCGCATTTCTTTCCCCAGGATACGGCTGCGTCGAGGTAATGTTGCCTGCCAGTACTTCTGTGAAGCTCGATATAAGCCCATACTAAGGCGCTCAGATCGTCGAGCGTCGCACTCCCCTCCGGCTGACTGTCGTAGAGTGCGTTGACGAGAGAGCCGTCAAGGATCATCCGTTTTTCGATCTGCGTCATGATCTTCTCACTGGCAGTAAGCCATTCCGGACGTTCTGCCAGTCTGCCCCCCCGTGCCAGAACCGCAGCCAGGCAGGCGTTGTCACGCAGCAGTACCTTGTTTTCAAGCGGGGGCAGAGGTCGGGCATTCTGCGCTGCTCTCAGCCTCTCTTCGGCTTCGCCGAGACTGGAGTGTGCGTCTGCGGAGCCTCCCCAGAATGGCAGATTCATTCCTGTAGGCTTGCGCGTGAGCGGATCCGGATAATTCCCCTCCTGCGACATGCCGAGCAACGCGCTGTCTGACTTGAGAACGGCATCAGCATCATCTTTTTTCCAGAGGTAGTAAGCATCGACATCAGCAGAGCGCGAAAGATCTTCACCGGATAAGAAGAGCCCTTCGCCGTTATCTAAATTTTTGAGCATCCAGGCAATGCTGCTTTCA
>JAGAYQ010000371.1 GCA_017940445.1 Pyramidobacter sp.
ACGACAAAGCCCTTCTGCGCCGCCTTGGCGCGACGGAAGAGCAGATTCGCAGCACAACGCAGCCCAAAAACGACAAATAGTTCCCGTGCTGACAGCTGCTAAAAAAACGCGGGAGCCGTAGATTCACGCTCCCGCGTTCCTCTAGGTGGTTTTGACGACCGTGAAACAATGAAAGTCTGTTAAAATATACGTGACGACAAAGTAAAAAAAACAACGATCAACTTGTCTGCTTCGTGCCGGGACGACCAGCATGAACAAAAAACAAAGGAGGCGCCGTTAATGCACAGAACACGAGCCGAACGCCGACGTTCCAGATATCTTCACAAAAAACGCGATTATGAACTTTGGGCTCACCTGTATGTCTCTGGGATGAGGCTGTCACGGAACGGAGCGTATGTCACTCACCCCGGGCGCGGCTCGAGTTCAAAGTACCTCAAAACCGACTGTGCGCGGGCCATTCGGCGCCTGAGCAAAAAAGGGTACGAATTCAGCGACGGAAGCCATTATAAAAAAGTCACGGAGTTTTGGTGGAGGTACGAGTGATCACATGACCTTTCCCGCTGATTGAGGAAAGAGCAAGACATTCTAAAAGGAGGAGCATTTTTATGGATGACAAAAAAGTAAGGATCTTTATCGCGGAAGATGTGGAATTTGTGCGTCGTGGATTGAGGGTCATGATCGAACAGTACATCGAGAAAGACGGGCTGGACTGGCAGATCGTCGGCGAGGCTGCCACGAAAGACGAAGCTATCGAAGCGATCGAAAAAGAGAAGCCCGACATCGCTCTGATCGACCTGCAGATGCCAAACGACAGATACGATGCCGAAGATAAACAACAAAACGACGATGCCGGATTTGAGGTCATCAAGCACATTCAGGAGGAAAAACTGCCGACAAAGGTTGTCGTCCTGACGGCGCTCGATTCGCCCGCGGTCGTGAACAGGGCGCGCGAACTGAAGGTCGACGGCTTCGTCGTCAAGAGCAAGGGCGAGGACATCAGATTGGCCATCAACAAAGTCCTCCGCGGCAGGGTGTATCTTGACCCGACGCAGGGTGAGAAACTGGTGCCCGATTACATCGAGCCGCTTTCCGAACGCGAAAAGGAAGTCTTGCTCTTGACCGCGGTCGGGCTGAGACAGGGCGAGATCGCCGGGTGCCTGAAAAAGCTCAAAAAGGGCGCGTCGGACAGCGAAGAAGGCTCCATCAGCGAGCGGACTGTTCAGGCACACATGAAAAAGATCTATGACAAACTGGCACTGGACGAAAGCCGGCGCACTTCGGCAAGCGCTGTTGAGACGGCGCGGAGATTTGGCTTCATCACCGACCGCATGATTGAGGAATACAAGGTGATGGCCGATGAATAGCAGGGCAAACGCAGCTGCGCCCAAAAGAAGAAATGGAAGGATAGGTGTTTTGCACCTGTTGACCTGGGCTCTCCTGATCGTGGCGGCATTCACCGTCAACTATTCACTGCAGGGCTGGAAGCGCGCTGATGGCGATATCGAAGCGTATGCAAAGACCTTGGCGCAAGGAGCTTTCCAGATCCCGCTGAAGGAGGGCGCCGCTCCCGTCCCCCAAAACACTGTACGGGCGGCAATGCCGAATGCCGGCGCCAATAACGATCAAAACGAGGGAAAAGAATTGCAAGCCATGCTGCGGGCAGCCTCACAACTCACAGATGAGTATGAAGCGTCAAAACAGAAATTTGAGCAGTGGCGCGGTCAGACGGCAAAGATCGTCGGCGAGTATCACGATATCCCTGGCAGTTATTGGAGGGGCCGGTTTGGGGATACAGTCGCGCTGACGCCCGTGCCGGGCGCTACCAGTGCAGGCCCGAAGCGTCCTGAAGGACTTGAGAACAGAGTTCAGGACGAAGTTCGTCAACTCAGCCAAAAAGCGGAAACGTCGGCAACGTTTAAATACAGGATGCCGTGGCAGGTGTTATCCATCTTTGGCGCCATCGTGCGTCAGGGCAACAGTTTTGCGGTCGTCGTCCTGGAGCCGAAAATTTTCAAGTGGCCATATTTGCTGTCCGATCAGAGGATGTTTGCGCTGCTTTTCAGCATCCTTGCCCTTTTGGGTGTGGGCGCGTTGAATCGCTACTGCATAAGGCCTGTCCAGGATCTGGCCGCGCGCACCGAGAAGCTGGCCATCGGCAGGGATCTACTGCCGCCCGGCAACGTCGGTCCATTGGCGGAGCTCAACCGCCTGCAGGACGCTATTGACGATCTGGCGCAGCAGTCACGTGACTCTTTGCAGAAAATGAAAGAACTGCGCACCGACGAATTGAACCGCCGAGCCATCGAGCGGGCGCGGCTTGCCAACAAACTGCACGGCGGCCCTCTGGCGTTCAT
>JAGAYQ010000372.1 GCA_017940445.1 Pyramidobacter sp.
AGCGCAGACATTGTGCGGTTGACGAGCAGCACGCTGCCGTCGTCGGCATGGAAAAGCAGACCGTCGGGCAGCTGATCGAGCGCCTGTGCGATCGAGTCGCGAGTCAGCCCCTGCGCCCGCCGGCGTGCTCCGCAGGCCCAGAGAACGGCTGCGCGCAGGGCGAAAAACGCCGCGCCGGCGGCAAGAATGGGCGCATACCATGTCTGTGTCTCAAAAATCGGCAGCGTTGCGCCGGCACAGGCGGCAATCGGCAGCGTCACGACGCGGGGCGGCGAGAAGGGGGCCAGAAGCGCCGCCGCCGACAGAGAAGCAAAGCGGAACGGCTGCAGCGCGGCAAGCGCGTCTTCGGGCGCGGTGATGTGCGTGTGTACGCACGCGACGGCAGCAAAGTTGCAGATCAGGGCGGCGAGGACGGAACATTCAAGCGCTTTGGCATGCAGCGATTGGTTGGGCCGCTCGGAGCAGAACAGCACAGCGTGCAGCTGGAGCAGCGAAGCAAGAGCGCAGAGCGCAAGCAGTCCCAGACGGGCATCGTCGCTTAAAGCGGCAAGAGCGTTCACGGCTGCTCCCTCCTCTCGTTCGGGGCCGCGGGCAGCGCGCAGGAGAAATGCACGCCGTCCTCGTCACGCTCAACGCGGCACGAGCCGCCCATTTTTTCGACCGCGTTCTGCAGCGGGGGAGGCAGCAGCGCCGCGTCATCGGGAGGCGGCGAGCAGTCAATCAGCGCACGCAGCTCAAGGCTACTGCCGTTCAGGCTCAGGCGCGTCAGCAGCGAGGCCGGAGGCGAGTACAGGCAGCTTTCCAGCGCCTGCTCGCACAGGTCGTAGGCCGTCAGCGCCGTTTCCACGGGGACGTCGCCGGTCCGCGGGCATGTGAACGTGCCGTCGATCCCCGCCGCCCTGGCGCAGCGGAACGATTCCTGGACGGCCAGCGTCAGTTCGGCGAGGGGGATGAGGGCGTCCTGCCGGCCTTTCAGGAACAGATGGCTCTTGCGCTTGACCGCGCAGATCAGCACGCCCAGCTGCGAAAGCGCTAGCCGCGCCTCCGCTTCCCTGCCCGAGGCGGCGAGAGCGGGGATCGTCGCGAAAAGACGGCGCGCCGCTTCGATGCGGTCGCGCATCTGATCCTCGACCTCGGCGCAGAGACGGTTCTGCCAGCGCAGGCTGAGCAGACGGCCGCGGATCTGGTTCTGCCGGGCCAGCAGGCGGTTTTCCTTTTCAAGCTCTGCTGACGCCTCTTTCAGCCGTGACTGCATCGCGCGCAGTTCGCTCAGGTCCTCTTCCCAGCGCACAGCGCCGCCGGCGACGGACGCGGTGCGGATGAGTCCTTCCTGGCATGGTGCTGCCGGCGCGGAGCTCCACACTGCGCCGCCTTCGCGGTCGATGATCTGCATCCTGATCGGGCTGCGCGCAAAGAGCTCTTCATGAAGGCTGTTGCACGGCAGCAGGCCGGAGCGGAGGCACGACTCCAGAAGCGCGAAGACGAGCAGCGATGACGTAAAGACGAAGTTGCTCTGGCCGATCCACGCCGGGCGCACGCGGAAGAACAAGTCGCAGTAAACGGCAAGCAGCGCCGTCAGCGCCAGCGGCACTGCCGCTTTGCGGCGCACGGGCAGCGATGCGGCGCAGTAAAGCAGACCGGCAGCGAAACCGAGCGCCGAGAGCGCGATCCAGACGGACAGTACCCGCCCGGCATAAGGCCGCAGAGCCGGGAGATACCGTGCCGCCCACAAAGACGCGGAAAGTGCGCCGTGGAGCGTCGGCAGCGCCGAGGAACGCGCGGTGAACGGGTGCAGTGAATGCCAGATGACCTGCAGCCCCAGCGACGGCAGCATTGCAAAGACGAGCCACGACGTTTCCCACGAAGTGCGCAGCAGCATGACCTGGCGTGCTTTGTAAGCGTCCCAGTGCGCTTGCGCCAGTGCGACGCTGTACGCCGACAGGAACTGCGCTCCCCGCAGGGCGATCCAGAGGAAGATGAGCCAGGCGGTCAGCCGCAGCCCGCGCCGCAGCGCTGGGAAGATGATGCGCCGATGCAGCGACCAGCTCCAGAGCGCCAGCACCAGCCCAAACAGCAGAAATCCCGCTGCCTGAGAAGCAGGCCAGGCAGTCGACTGCCCCAGCAGGGCTCTGGCAAATTCCAGGGTTCGATTCATGACACGGCGCTCCTTTCCTCATGATGATGAAAATATCCTATCATTTTCGACGCTCAAAGCAATCACCCCAAAAGGTGAAGTTCGCCGCGTGCGAAAAAAGCGGCCCTGGCGATCGATCGTCGGGG
>JAGAYQ010000373.1 GCA_017940445.1 Pyramidobacter sp.
CCTGGTCGACCAGCCCGTGCAGGATATAGAGCAGGCGTTCGACATCGGGATAGAAAAGGCCCGTTGACGGTTCGTCGAGCATGTAAAGCGTGTTGCCGCCGAAACGCTTGCTCAGCTCTTTGGCAAGCTTGACGCGCTGTGCCTCGCCGCCGCTGAGCGTGAGGGCCGACTGTCCCAGATGGATGTAGCCCAGCCCTGCCCGCTGCAAAAACTCAAGTTTATGCGCGATCTTGGGAAGGTCCTTGAAAAGCTCCGCCGCTTCGTCAACTGAAAGATTGAGGACGTCGGCAATGCTGTGCCCTTTAAATTTCACTTCCAGTGTTTCGCGGTTGTAGCGCGTGCCGTGGCAGACATCGCATTCAACATAAACGTCCGGCATGAAAAGCATGGACACGCGCCGTTCGCCGGCACCGCCGCAGGCTTCGCAGCGTCCGCCCTTGACGTTGAAACTGAAACGTCCGCTCGAGTAACCGCGCAGTTTTGCCTCTGGAAGCTGAGCGAACAGCTCGCGGATCGCCGAAAAAACGCCGGTGTACGTAGCCGGATTGGAACGCGGCGTACGGCCTATGGGGCTTTGATCGACCATAGAAACGTTTTTCAGCGCTTCCCAGCCGGCGATCTCATCGTGCTTTCCCGGGCGGTCACGGTAATCGGGATCGATCTTGCGCCGCAGTCCCCGATACAGGACATCGTACATCAGCGAGCTCTTCCCCGACCCTGACACGCCGGTCAGACATACAAGCGAATGCAGCGGGATGGACACGTCGATCTTTTTCAGATTATGCTCGGCCGCGCCGATGACTCTCAGGCAGTCTTTCGGCTGGACCAGACGCTGCGACGGCACCATGCCGCACGCATCTCCGCGCAGATACGGGCCCGTGAGCGAATTTGTCTTGCGAAACGCTTCCGCGTCGCCGCTTTGGACTAGCTGACCGCCTCCTGAGCCTGCCTTAGGCCCGATCTCGACCAGGTAGTCCGCGGCGAGCATCGTGTCGCGGTCATGTTCGACGACGATCACCGTGTTGTCCATATCGCGCACCGACTTGAGCGCGCCGATCAGCTTGCCCGTATCGCGGGAATGCAGGCCGATCGTCGGCTCGTCAAGCACGTACATCACGCCTGAAAGTTTTGAGCCCAGCTGCGTCGCCAGCCGGATGCGCTGGCTTTCTCCGCCGCTCAGCGTATCGGCCCGGCGTTTTAAAGTCAGGTAGCCGACGCCGACCTCGACGAGGAAGCTGAGTCTTTTTTCCAGCTCTACGACGACCTGACTGACAACTTCGTTCTGCCCCTGATCATTTTTATGCTGCTGCACGAGTTCATAAAACTCGCTGACCGGCATCGACGTCAGTTCATCGATATTCCGATCCCAGAAGCGGACAGACAGCGCTTCCTGACGCAGACGCGTGCCGTGGCAGGTGTGGCATTCGTCTTCGATGCGGTAGCGCTCGAGTTCTTCGGCCGTTGCCTCCGACTCGGTGCTTTCATAATACCGCGTCAGCCAGGGGATGACGCCCTCGTAGCGCCCCTGATACTCGGAGACCTGACCGCCGCGCTCAAACAGCAGCGGCATTCGCATATCGGAACCTTCCATAAGGATGCGTTTCTGCTCTTCCGGGAGGTCTTTATAAGGCTTGTCGAGGTCCAGCGGGATCTTTTTGGCCAGCTGCTCGAGCCGGTACATCATGTACTGTTTGCCCCGGAACGGCAGCAGCGCCCCGTCGCGCACTGAAAGCTCCGGGTTGACCGACAGCTCTTCCGAAAAATGACTGTGGCTGCCCAGACCCGAGCAGTCAGGACAGGCTCCCTGGGGATTGTTGAACGAGAACAGCGCCGGCTGGATGTCGGGCAGCGAGATACCGCAGTCGGGGCAGACAAAACGTTCGGTGAGCATGTCCTCTACGCCGTCGGCGGCAACGAGAACAAACCCCTCCCCCAGCTGGAGCGCCGTCTGCACGGCCTCGGCAATGCGGCCCTTGCGGTCCGGCTGAACCGACATGCGGTCGACAACGACTTCGATGCTGTGCTTCTTGTTCTTCTCAAGCGGAATGTCCTCTTCGAGCCAGAGGATCTCGCCGTCGACGCGCACGCGCATAAACCCTTTCTTGCGCAGCGCCGCAAAGATGTTCTTGAACTCGCCCTTTTTCGCCCGGACGACTGGCGCCATGATTTCCAGGCGCGCTCCGGAATGTTCTTTATAAATACGGTCGACGATCTCGTCAACGGAATACCGATGCACCGGCTTGCCGCACTTCGGGCAGTAGGGCGTGCCCGCGCGTGCGAAGAGAAGACGCAGAAAGTCATAGATCTCTGTTACCGTGCCCACCGTCGAGCGCGGGTTGTGAGACGTGCCTTTCTGCTCGATCGAGATCGCCGGCGAGAGACCTTCGATATCGTCAACGTCGGGTTTCTTCTGCACGCCGAGAAACTGTCGCGCGTACGAGGATAACGACTCGACGTAGCGGCGCTGGCCTTCGGCATAGAGCGTGTCGAACGCCAGCGAGCTCTTGCCGGAGCCGGACGGTCCGGTGATCACGATCAGCTTGTTTTTGGGAAGCGTCAGAGAAATGTTTTTCAGATTATGTTCTCTGGCGTTTTTTACGACGATTTCCTGACGCGGCACGGAAATATTTTCCTCCTTCATCTGTTTCACTTTCTAATTCCCGAAGCGAGACCGAGGGCTTTCTCCCCTCTTCCATCTCCTGGATCATATCGCGCAGCTTGGCGGCTTTTTCAAACTGAAGCTTTTCGACCGCTTCCCACATCATCTTCTCAAGATCAAGATTATCGAGATGCTCGATCGTCTGACGTTCCTTTCGGCTCTTCGCCTCGGGAGCTTCTTCAAACTCGACTTCGGGGAGCATCCTCTCGATGGATTTGTGGATCGTCTTCGGCGTGATATGATGCTCTTCGTTATAGGCCAGCTGCGCTTCGCGGCGGCGTGTTGACTCAGTAACGGCCTCTTTGATGCTGTCGGTCACTTCGTCAGCATAGAGGATGACGCGGGATTCGACGTTGCGGGCAGCTCGTCCCATGACCTGCACCAGCGAGCGGTATGAGCGTAAAAAACCCTCGCGGTCTGCGTCAAGGATGGCAACGAGGGTGACCTCGGGCATGTCGATGCCCTCGCGCAGCAGATTGACGCCGATCAGCACTTCGATGTCGCCGCTTCGCAGCTTGTTGATTTCCTCCGCACGCTCAAAGGCGTTCAGTTCGGAGTGGATGTATTCGGCTTTGATGCGCAGCGTGCGCATGTATTCGGAAAGCTCTTCCGCGCCTTTTTTCGTCAGCGTGGTCACAAGCGCGCGGCCGTCGGCAGCGCGGACCTTCTGGATCTCGCCCAGCAGATCGTCGATCTGTCCCGTCGCCTTGCGGACTTCGACAAGCGGATCGGGGATGCCGGTAGGACGGATGAGCTGCTCCACGACGCGGCTTGAATGTTCGGTCTCCCAGTCGCCGGGAGTGGCCGAGCAGCAGATCACGCGCTGCATGTACTTCTCAAATTCGTGCCATTTCAGCGGCCGGTTGTCGAGGCAGGACGGCAGTCGGAATCCGTGCTCAACAAGCACTTCCTTGCGCGCCCGGTCGCCGTTGAACATGCCGCGTACCTGCGGCAGGGTGATATGCGACTCATCGACGACCATCAGAAAATCGGGCGGGAAGAAATCCAGCAGCGTGCCCGGCTGCTCGCCTTCCTCGCGTCCGTCGAGATAGCGGGAATAGTTCTCGATGCCCGAGCAGTATCCTGCTTCAGCAAGCATTTCCATATCGTAGCGGGTGCGGCTGGTCAGGCGCTCAGCTTCAAGGTACTTGCCTTCAGACTGGAACTTCCCGGCCTGGATCTCAAGTTCCTTCTTGATCTTCTCCATGGATTCGGTGATCGCTCCGTCGCTGGTCACGTAATGCTGCGCCGGGAAGATCGACGCATGCTCGCATCGTTTCAGGCTGTGCCCGCTGACCGGATCGACTTCTTCGATCGTTTCCAGCTCTTCATCGAAGAACGAAAATCGCAGCGTGCTGTTGCTGTACACTGGATACACTTCGAGCACGTCGCCGCGCACGCGGTACTTTCCAGGCTGGAGGTCGAAATCGTTGCGCTCGTAGTACGCCTTCATCAGCGCTTCCTGAAAGTTGTGCCGGTTCCAGCGTTCGCCGACTGAGAAATTGACGATCGCGTCCTCATAGTTTTCGCGCTTGCCCATGCCGTAAATGCACGAGACCGAGGCGACAACGATCACGTCACGCCGTTCGATCAGCGACTTGGTCGTCGCCAGGCGCATGCGTTCGATCTGCGTGTTGATGGACGCGTCTTTTTCGATGTAGGTATCCGAACTGGGGACGTAGGCCTCCGGCTGATAGTAATCGTAATAACTCACGTAATAGTGAACGGCATTTTCAGGGAAAAACTTGCGGAATTCGCTGTAGAGCTGCGCGGCCAGCGTCTTGTTATGCGCCAGGACGAGCGTGGGCCGGTTGTACTGGGCCACGACATTGGCAACTGTGAACGTTTTACCGCTTCCCGTCACGCCCAGCAGCGTGGATACTCGCTCGTTGCGGTTCAGCCCTTCGAGCAGCGAGCTGATCGCCTGCGGCTGATCGCCGGAAGGCGGCCAGGGCGCGTGAAGTTTAAAATGATCGGTCTCCATGAAGCACCTCCAAGAGACAGAGAAATTCTCATGCAAATGAAGAGGACGGAGCGTAAAGCCCCGTCCTCTTATTGTACCAGTTTATTGTTCTTTTGCCGAATCTGCGTCAGTATTTTTTACTTCGGGCGCGTCGGGCTCCACATCGGCGTCAGCTGCACGAACGGAAGG
>JAGAYQ010000374.1 GCA_017940445.1 Pyramidobacter sp.
AAGATGGCGCGGAATGTACATGATCTCACCCGATTTCGTTCGTTATAAAGTGTAACTTTATTTTACACGATGATTTTTCGTCTGTAAATCGGGAAATCGAAAGTAAGACTTTATTTTTCCCGGCATTTGCGTCGTAAAAAATACGATGCACGTCCTCAAAACGACCGACCTGCTCATGCCCCACCCTGCGAGTTTCGAGCGATTCCCCCCAGAACGGATAAAAAATCCCCCGCGTGGCTGCAAATGAACAAGCGCAGCCGCTGCGGGGGCGTTTTGCACGGAACGTTTTCGCATCTTTCCGATTGTTCTTCACTTCTTATCGATGGACGGTCATAAAATTTCACTTTCCCGACCGCTCGCTCAAAAACTCCTCAATCTGCGGCGCGGTGGTCTCGTAATTTTCAAAACGGATCGCGCCCAAGCCAAAGCTGCGGGCCAGGGCGATGTTGACGCGGTTGTCGTCGATGAACAGGCATTCGTGTTTGTTCAGGCCGTACTCGTCGCAGATTTTCTGATAGATGGCGGGATTGGGCTTGACGAGCTTGACGCGGCAGGAGAAGACGCCGCCTTCGAGGTGAGGCAGAAAGTCGAGCACATCGGGCCGCTTGTTCATCAGATACTCTGAATAGTTGGAAAGGTACAGCATGCGATAGCCGCGCGACTTGAAGCTCTCGATCCAGGGGATGGCGTAGTCGTGACGGGAGCAGGCTTCGCCGCTGCGCTCGAAGGCGGTGCGGATCTCGCTCGCGAGCTCGGGCGCTTCGCTCTGCGCGCCTTTGATGATCTCCTCCACGCTGAGGACGCCGCGGTCGAGCTCGTTCCACCAGCCGCGGCGCCAGATGGCGCGCGTGATGCGCTCGGCGGTCTCCTCGCCGAACAGCCCGTCGGCGTAAGCCTTCCACGTAAAGCGCATGAGCACGTTGCCGATGTCGAAGATGATCGTGGTGATGGGGTCCATAGTCTGTTCCTCCTGTTCAAAGTTTTTACGAAAAATGGCCGGGGCGCACGCATGCGTTCCGGCCAAAATTGTTATTTGAGGAATCCGTTGATGATCTGCTCTTCGGCTTCCTGCTCGGAAAGACCGAGGGTCATCAGCTTGATGAGCTGGTCGCCGGCGATCTTGCCGATGGCGGCCTCGTGGACGAGCTGCGCGTCGACGCAGTTGGCCTCCAGCGAGGGAACGGCGAGGATGCGGCCTTTGTCCATGATGATGCTGTCGCACTCGGTGTGTCCGGTGCAGGATGCGTTGCCGTCGATGCGGGCGTCGAACTTCTGATACGAGGTGTCGCGCGCCACGGAGCGGGAAACGACATCGGCGCTCGATCCGTCGCCGTTCAGCCTGACGCGGTACACGCTCTCGGCCGTCTGATCGCCGTGGGTCATCAATCTTTCGCGCACGACGAGCCGCGCGCCTGCGGCCAGCTCGGCGTTGGTGGTGCGCACGGTGGAATCGACGCCCTTGATCTGCACCATCTCCATCTCGACGGTGCTGTTTTCGTCCTGAAACACTTCGGTAACGGGGTTGAGGATGCGCTTGCCCGCGCCAGTGCCGCTGCCGTAGTGCTTTTCGACGTAGCGCACGCGGGAGTTTTTGCCCACCCAGAAGCGGTGCACGCCGTCGTGTTCGCTGTCCTGCCGTCCGCAGTTGTCGATGCCGCAGCCGGCGACGATGAGCACGTCGCAGTCGTCGCCCACGAAAAAGTCGTTATAAACGGTCTCTTTAATCCCGGAAGCGCTGAGCACGACAGGGATATGCACGCTCTCGTTCTTCGTGCCGGGCGCGATGCGGATATCGATGCCGCTGCCGTCTTCCTTCGAGGTGATCTCGATGTGCGCGGAGCTGCTGCGTCCGGCCAGCTTGCTGTTGACGCGGAAGTTGTACGCCCCTTCGGGAACGTCGTGAAGGTCGGCCACTTCTGCGATGATGCGTTTCTGGATCTCGTCCATCTGAAGCATTGCGGTCGTCCTCCTTTAGACTCTCAGCTTGTCGCACACGTCAACGGCCGACGGCGTGCCCGCCAGTTCGGGGAACACCTCTTCGCGCGGGCCGTGCTTTTCGATGCGGCCGCCTGAGAGCACGATGATCTCGTCAGCGATGTTGAGGATGCGCTCCTGATGCGAGATGATGATGATCGAGCTGTCCTTGATGTCGTCGCGCATCTTGCGGAAGATGCGGATAAGGTTCTGGAAGCTCCACAGGTCGATGCCGGCCTCCGGCTCGTCAAACAGCGACAGCTTGGCGTTGCGGGCCATGACGGTGGCGATCTCGATGCGCTTGAGCTCGCCGCCGGAAAGCGACGAATTGATCTCGCGGCTGATGTAGTCGCGAGCGCACAAGCCCACTTCCGACAGATACTCGCACGCCTGCGCGATCGTCAGCTCCTTGCCCACGGCGATGCGCAGCAGGTCGATCACTTCCAGGCCCTTGAAGCGCACGGGCTGCTGAAACGCAAACGCCACGCCCATGCGCGCGCGTTCGGTGATGCTCTTGTCGGTGATGTCCACGCCGTCGAGCAGGATGCGCCCCGACGTGGGATGTTCGATGCCGGCGATGATGCGCGCCAGCGTCGATTTGCCGCTGCCGTTCGGGCCGGTGATGACGACGAATTTTCTGTCGTCCACCGTCAGGCTGAGATCGTGGATGATCTCTTTCGTCCTGGATCCTTCGTCCTCAGTCACGGCAAATGAGATGTTTTTCAGTTCCAGCATGAACTGGACGTCCCCCTTTGTACAGCGCCTCCGCCCCCGCGAAAGCGCGATGTTCTGTCTTCAAGAAGATGATAGCACGTTCCTGAATGGTCTTGCGTTGTCCTGCCAACGTGCCCGAAAAAAAACAGCCAGGCCGTCGGGCGTACAGCTTGTTAATCATATCACATCGCCGACGAATGTCAAAAGCCCGCCCGCCGATAATTCGGCGGGCGGGCTTTTGATACTATTTCGCGATTAAAAAGCTAATCGCGAGGCCGCGCCAAAGGCCAGCGCGGCAGTCGGCGCAAAACCGGCGCCACGCCGTCTCATGCAGTTTTCGACGCGCCTTGCGGCGCTATAAAACGGCTAAACGAACGTTAGCCGTTTTAACGAAAACTAGTATGACGCGGCAAGCTTCGTTCCGAGCGCAAAAATCCTCCCCGCATTCAGAGTCTGGCCGACAAACCGTACCCCGAAACACAAGGAGGATCAATCAGATTGCTGAATTGTGTGAAGAAATGAAGCGCAAACGCTTATTTCACTTCGTTATACAGCCGGGTCATGTACTGACCGTAGCCGTTGTTCTTGTCGGCTTCGCCGTACTCGCGCAGCTTTTCGGCAGGCAGGAAACCGGCGCGGAAGGCCGCTTCCTCGGGCGCGCAGATGATGCGGCCCTCTTCGCGCTCAACGCGGGCCACGTAGTTGGAGGCCTCGAGCAGGCTCTCGTAGGTGCCGGAATCGAGCCAGGCAAAGCCGGCAGGGAACACCTGCAGATCGAGCGTGCCGGCTTCCATGTAGCGGCGGTTGACGTCGGTGATCGACACTTCCTGATCGGCAGGGATCTCTTTGCGAAGCTCGTGAGCGATCTGCATCACCTTGCCGTCGAAGAAGTACAGGCCGACGACAGCGCAGTTGGACTTGGGCTGCTTCGGCTTTTCCTCAAGCGACAGGACCTTGCCGCTTTCGTCAAACTCGGCCACGCCGAAGCGCTCGGGATCGGGAACGATGGAGCCGAACACGGTCGCGCCCTCGGTCTTGGCAGCCGCCTTGGCGAGCATGGCGGGGAAGCCGGGACCGTAGAAGATGTTGTCGCCGAGGATGAGCATGCAGGGATCGCCCGCGATGAACTCCTCGGCCTGCATGAACGCGTCGACGAGCCCGTTGGGAACGTACTGGATGCGGTACTGGATGTTGACGCCGAAGTGCGAGCCGTCGCCGAGCAGACGCTCGAAGCCGGATTTGTCGGCCTCCGACGTGATGAGCATGATGTCGCGGCATCCGGCCTTGATGAGCACCCAGATGGCGTAATAGATCATCGGTTTGTTGTAGACGGGGATCAGCTGTTTGTTGACCGCCAGGGTCATGGGATGAAGCCGCGTGCCCAGGCCGGCTGTGAGAACGATTCCTTTTCTTGCCATAATAATGGCGCCTCCTTCACGAGATGTTCTTTTATTATAGCTTCATTATCTTGAAAAATCCAGTGATTTCTCTTAATAATTTGCAAAAAGATGATACAATCGACGTAAAATCACTTTTGGGGGGATCATCATGAAAAAAGTCCTGCTGATCAACGGCAGCCCGCACGAAAACGGCAGCACGTCGGCCGCACTCGGCGAGATCCGCAGCGCGCTTGAAAAGTGCGATGTCGAAAGCGATGTGCTCTGGCTTGGAGTGAGGCCGATCGCAGACTGCGTCGCCTGCCGTCAGTGCAAAGAAACTGGCCGCTGCGCGCTCAGCTTTCACGATCTCGTCAACGACACGGCCGACAAACTCGACGACTACGGCGCGATCATCGCCGGCTCGCCGGTGTACTATTCCGGGCCGACGGCGCAGATCTGCGCGTTCCTCGACCGTCTGTTTTTCAGCGCCGGAGGGCGCATGGCCGGCAAAATCGGCGCATCGGTGGTCGTATGCCGCCGCGGCGGAGGCACGGCGGCGTTCGAGCGGCTCAACCAGTATTTCCTGATGAACAGCATGGCCGTCGCCGGCTCGCAGTACTGGAACGTGGTGCACGGACACTCGCCCGACGAGGTGCGGCGCGACGAAGAAGGCCTTCAGGTGATGCGCACGCTTGCTCAGAACATCGCCTGGCTGATGCGCTCGATCGAAGCAGGACAGGCGGCCGGGATCGAGCTGCCCAAATACGAGCCGAGATTGCGCACCAACTTCATCCGAGGATAAAAAAGTACCGCTGAAAATGTTCCGCATGGGACGTTTTCAGCGGTACGATTTTTTTGCCTATACTTCGACGACGCCTTCGAAATCCATCACCGCGTCGCCGCTCAGCCACAGACCTTCGTCGCAGCTGCGCACGGTCATCAGGCCGCCAGCAGTGCGCACGCTTGTCTCGCCTTCGCCGGTCAGTCCCAGTTTCTGCGCCACAGCGGCTGCTGCGCAGATGGACGAAGCGCAGCTGGCCGTCTCGCCGATTCTTCGTTCCCATGTGCGCACGCGCAGAGTGTGGCGGTCGATAGCGCTGACGAACGTCACGTTCGCGCCCTCGGGGAAGATGTCGGCCTTTTCAAACAGCGGACCTTCCGCCGACACATCGGCGCCGTCGCAGTCGTCGGTGACGATGACGCACTGCGGATCGCCCAGACGCAGGCAGGTGATCTGCTCGTCCCAGCCGCCGCACGAATGGTACTGGCTGATCACGGGGATGCCGCCGCTCTCGAGCACGGGCACACGGTCAGGCGCAAAGTCAGGCTTGCCGAGCAGCGTTTCGGCGCTGTACACCTGGCCGTGACGCACGAACAGGCGCACGCTCTTGATGCCGTCATCAGTCTCGACGGTGAGCTCTGTCTTGCGCACGCCGAGCTTTTCGTAGAGATACTTGCCCACGCCGCGCAGAGCGTTGCCGCCCAGATGAGCGCGCGTGCCGTCGGCGTCGAAGAGGATCATGCGGGCGTCGGCGCGGCTGCTCCGTTCGATCAGGACCATGCCGTCGCCGCCCACGCTTTTGCGCCGGCCGCAGAGGGCCACGGCAAGGCTGGCCGGTTCGCCGGGAGACTGCATGAACGAGTCGATGAAGATGAAGTCGTTGCCGCCGCAGTGCATCTTGACGAACTTGACGGGGCGCTTCTCGTGCGGCAGATGCGCCATGTCGACGAGCTCGACGTTGTTCTCGTCGTAGCCGCTGACCATCGCACCGACAAGGGCCGCGGCCGTGTCGAGGCTTGTCAGGCAGGCAGCTCGGCGTTCGATCGCCTTGCCGCGCAGCACGCGCGCGTCGCTCTTCTCGTTGGCGTCGGGCGCGCTGGTGGAAATGACGTAGCGCACGCGCTCCTGGTCGAGCAGATACGGGATGTCGCGGCTGCCGCGGCTGATCTTCCCCACCGAGGCGCTGCGGATGCCGCGGCTTTTCAGATACGCAGCCGTGCCGGCCGTCGCGTAGAGCTTGCAACCCAGCGACGAGAGGCGGCGGGCGATCTCGACGATCTCCGGCTTGTCGCGGTCCTGCACGCTCAGCAGCACGCCGCCCGGCGAGCTGTGGCGCACGGCATACCCCGCTGCGACAAGCCCCTTGTACAGCGCTTCCTCAAGGTTCTTCCCCACGCCGAGGACCTCGCCCGTGGATTTCATCTCCGGCCCCAGCTGCACGTCGGCGCCGCTCAGTTTTTCAAACGAGAACACCGGGACTTTCACCGCGTGATACGGGCTGTTGCGGTACAGCCCCGTGCCGCAGGGCAAATCGCGCAGTTTCGGCGCCGACGGATCGATCGTGCTCAGCATCACCTGCGTGGCGATGTCCACCAGAGGCAGGCCGGTGACTTTGCTGATGTACGGGATCGTGCGGCTGGCGCGCGGATTGCTCTCGATCACGTAGACCTGATTGTTGTAGATGACGTACTGGATGTTGACCAGCCCGCGCACGCCCAGCTCGCGGGCGATCATCGCCGTGCTCTCGACAAGGCGCTCGGTGACGCGGCCGGAGAGGTTCCAGGCCGGGTAGGCGGCGATGCTGTCGCCGGAATGGACGCCGGCGCGCTCAAAGTGCTCCATGATGCCGGGGATGAGCACGTCCTCACCGTCGCACACCGCGTCGACTTCCACCTCGGTGCCTTCCAGATACTTGTCGATCAGGACAGGACCGTCGGTCCCTACGGCGAGGATGCGGTTCATGTAATTCGTCACGCTCTCGTCGTCGTAGGCGATGATCATGTTCTGTCCGCCAAGCACGTACGACGGGCGCACGAGCACGGGATAGCCGATGCTGCGCGCCGCTTGCAGCGCTTCTTCAAGCGTCTGCACAGCGTGCCCCTTTGGACGGGCAATACCGCAGCGGCCAAGGATCTCGTCGAAGCGTTCGCGGTCTTCGGCCGCGTCGATGGCGTCAGCGCTGGTGCCGAGGATCTGGATGCCGTTTTCGCTGAGCGTCTTCGTCAGCTTGATGGCCGTCTGTCCGCCGAAAGCGACGACCACGCCCAGAGGCTGTTCGAGGCGGATGATGTCCATCACGTCTTCCGGCGTCAGCGGCTCGAAATACAGCCGGTCGGCCGTGTCGAAGTCGGTGCTGACCGTCTCCGGATTGTTGTTGATCATCACGACCGTGTAGCCCAGGCGCTTGAGCGCCCAGACGCAGTGCACGGCCGCGTAGTCGAACTCGATGCCCTGGCCGATGCGGATGGGGCCGCTGCCGAGCACGACGATCGTGCCCTTCGACGGCGTTTTCTCCGCGTGATGCGCGATGAACTCGGATGCTTCGTCTTCGCAGCCGGCACCGGGCAGCGCCGCAGCGTAAAAGTACGGCGTCTCGGCGAGGAATTCCGCCGCGCAGGTGTCGACCATGCGGTACACGGGCGAAAGATGTTCGGCGATGATCGCGCCGGAGAGCTTTTCGATGCGCCTGTCGGTGTAGCCCGCCGCTTTCGCGCGGCGGTACAGGCCGTCAGGCAGCGGTGCGCCCGCGCCGGTCAGCTCGCGCTCGATCCGCAGGATGCTCTCGATCTTGTGAAGGAACCAGAGATCGATCTTCGTGATCTCGTGAACGCGTTCGGGAGAAATGCCGCGGCTCAGCGCTTCATAGACGACGAAGAGCCGCTGATCGGTCGGCTCGCGCAGCCGCTTTTCGACCTCGTCGTCGTTCAGCTCCGCCAGAGCAGGCAGACGCAGGGAGTCCATGCCGATCTCGGCGCCGCGCACGGATTTCATCAGCGCTTCCTCGAACGACGGCGCGATCGCCATCACCTCGCCGGTGGCCTTCATCTGCGGCCCCAGCAGCCGCGAAGCCGTGCTGAACTTGTCGAACGGCCAGCGCGGCATTTTCACCACCACGTAATCCAGCGCCGGCTCGAAAAACGCCGTCGTAGCGCCGGTCACGGCGTTGGGGATCTCGTCAAGACGCAGCCCCATCGCCACCTGCGCCGAGACCTTGGCGATCGGGTAGCCTGTCGCTTTTGAAGCCAGCGCCGAACTGCGCGACACGCGCGGATTGACCTCGATCACCGCGTACTCAAAGCTGTCGGGGTTGAGCGCGTACTGCACGTTGCAGCCGCCCTGCACGCCCAGCTCGTTCACGATCTTCAGCGAAGCCGAGCGCAGCATCTGATATTCCTTGTCGGCCAGCGTCAGCGCGGGCGCGGCGACGATCGAATCGCCCGTGTGCACGCCCACAGGGTCCAGGTTTTCCATCGAGCAGATGGTGATGCAGTTGCCGTCGCAGTCGCGCATCACCTCGAACTCGATCTCCTTCCAGCCGGCGACGCTGCGCTCGACGAGGATCTGATTCACGGGCGAGACTTCCAGACCGCGTCTGGCGATCTGTTCCATCTCGCGCGGATCGTTCGCGATGCCGCCGCCCGTACCGCCGAGCGTGAACGACGGGCGCACGATCACGGGATAGCCGATCTGCGCGGCGAAGTTCATAGCCTCGTCCAGCTTCGTGGCAATGGCCGAAGGGATCACGGGCTCGCCGATTTTCTCGAGCATCTCCTTGAACAGCTGCCGGTCCTCGGCGCGCTCGATCGTCTCCAGCGACGCGCCGAGCAGCTTCACGCCGCAGGCGTCGAGCCAGCCGTCACGGGCCAGCTGCATGGAAAGCGTCAGCCCGCTCTGTCCGCCGATCGTCGAAAGCAGTCCGTCGGGACGCTCTTTCTCGATCAGGCGCTTCAAGATTTCCACCGTCAGCGGCTCGATATAGACTTTGTCGGCGATGTCACTGTCGGTCATGATCGTCGCGGGGTTGGAGTTGACCAGCACCACCTCGATGCCCAGCGCGCGCAGCGCCTTGCACGCCTGCGTGCCGGCG
>JAGAYQ010000375.1 GCA_017940445.1 Pyramidobacter sp.
AGTTCGACAACCACAACTACAAGATCTCCGGCGGTCTGCACGGCGTCGGTGTCTCAGTCGTCAACGCGCTCTCCGAGTGGCTGGAAGTCACCGTCTGCCGCGACGGGCGCGAATGGCACGAGCGTTTTGAGCGCGGCATCCCCGTCACCGACCTCACCGGCGGCACGCCGACTGAAAAGCGCGGCACCACCGTCACCTTCAAGCCCTACGCGACGATCTTCGACGACGTGACGTTCTCGGCCGAGACGCTGGGCAATCGCTTCCGCGAGATGGCCTTCCTGATCCCCGGGCTCAAGTTCGTCTTCGTCGACGAGACGCAGGGCAAGACCTGGACGTACCATTACGAGGGCGGCGTGAACGAGTTCGTCAAGTACCTCAACAACGGCAAGGAGCTGCTCACGCCCGAGCCCATCGTCGTGCGCGGCGCCAAGGACAACGTCTCCGTCGAGATGGCTTTTCAGTACACCAGCGAATACGTCGAACGCCTGTTCAGCTTCGCCAACCTGATCAACACGATCGAGGGCGGCACGCACGTGGCCGGTCTGCGCAGCGCCATGACGCGCGGCATCAACGAAGGCGCGCGCCGCGCCGGCGTGCTCAAGGAAAAGGACGAGAACCTCTCCGGCGACGACCTGCGCGAAGGACTGACCTGCGTGCTCTCCGTCAAGCTGAGCACCCCCCAGTTCGAAGGCCAGACGAAGACCAAGCTAGGCAACGGCGACGTGAAGGGCATCGTCGATTCGATCATCTACGACGGCCTGCTCGCGGCGCTGGAAGAGCAGCCGAGCGTCATCAAGCCGATCATCGAAAAGGCCATCAAGGCGCGCCAGGCGCGCGAAGCGGCCAAAAAAGCGCGCGAGCTCGTGCGCAAGTCGGCCCTCTCCGGCCTGTCGCTGCCCGGCAAGCTGGCCGACTGCTCCAGCCGCACGGCCGAGAACTGCGAGGTCTACATCGTCGAGGGAGACTCGGCAGGCGGCAGCGCCAAGCAGGGCCGCGACCGCAAGTTCCAGGCCATCCTGCCCCTGCGCGGCAAGATCCTCAACGTCGAAAAAGCCCGCATGGACAAGATCCTCAGCAGCAAGGAGATCCGCACCATCATCACCGCGCTGGGCTGCGGCATCGGCGAGGATTTCGACATCACCAAGCTGCGGTACAACAAGATCATCATCATGACCGATGCCGACGTCGACGGCGCGCATATCAGCACGCTGCTGCTGACGTTCTTCTTCCGCCACATGCGCGAGCTGATCGAAAAAGGCCACGTCTATCAGGCCGTGCCGCCGCTCTACCGCGTGCAGGTCGGCAAAAAGATCGACTACCTCTACAGCGACCGCGAGCTGCGCAAGGTCATGGACGGCCTCGACGCCGAAGGCAAAAAGGCCGCTGTGCAGCGCTACAAGGGCCTCGGCGAGATGAACCCGGAGCAGCTCTGGGAGACGACGATGGATCCGGCGACCAGACTGCTCAAGCAGATCGAGCTGGACGACCTGGCCGGCGCCGACGAGTATTTCGACATCCTCATGGGCGACCGCGTCGAACCCCGCCGCGCCTTCATCGAACAGCACGCCCACGAAGTCAGCAACCTCGACGTGTAAAAGGCAAAATTCAAAG
>JAGAYQ010000376.1 GCA_017940445.1 Pyramidobacter sp.
ACGGAATGCTCGGCGTCGGTCCCGCGGCCAAGCCCGAAGAGGAAGACCCGGAGAGAATCAATGCCAGCCGCGTGAAAGTCCTGGAAACTGCCGGCTGCAGCTATTTTGACAGCGCTTCTGCGTTTGGCATGATCCGCGGCGGTCACGTCGACGCTACGGTGCTCGGCGCGTTTGAGGTGTCGCAGGACGGCGACATCGCCAACTGGATCATCCCCAACGGCAAGCAGATGGGCGTTGGCGGCGCCATGGACCTTGTGGCCGGCGCGCGTCTTGTCTACGTTGCCATGCAGCACGTGTCCAAAAAGGGCGCGCCCAAGCTGATCGAAAAGTGCAAGCTGCCCCTCACGGCTGTCGGCGAAGTCGACGTGATCGTGACGGAGTACGCTCTGTTCCGCTTCAAGAACCGCAAGATGATCCTTGAAGAGATCGCGCCGGAGATCACGCTCGAAGAGCTCAAGAGCGTCACGCCCGCGAACTACGAAGTTTCGCCCGACCTCAAGGTTATGAAGGTCGACTGATCAGGTTTCAAGCACCAACTGTTTCATACAGCATCACAAACGCACCACAAATTTTTTCGGAGGTGGCACTATGATTCGTTCTATCACCCGTTTCTTCATCCGCCTGGTGCAGAGATGGCTGCCCCAGCCCTTCACGCTGGCCGTCGGTCTGAGCATCCTCGTCTACGTGATGGGCATCGTCATCACGGGCACTTCGGCCCATGACATGACCATTTACTGGGGCAAGGGCTTCTTCAGCCTGTACGGCTTCACCATGCAGATGGTCCTGCTGCTCGTCACCGGTCACGCTCTGGCTCACGCCAGGCCCACCAAGAAGATCCTTCGCGCTCTTGCGAAGATGACCCAGGGCCCCCTGTCAGCCATCTGCTTCGTGTCGGTCATCGCTACGGTCGCGTCGTACTTCAACTGGGGATTCGGTCCCATCATCGGCGCCGTTATCGCCCGTGAAGTCGCCGTCCGCAACGCCGGCAAGGGCCTGCACTTCCCGCTGCTCGTCGCCGCTTCGTACGCTGGCGAAGTCATGCGCGGCCCCTCGTCGTCCATTCCTCTGGCTGTTGCTTCGCCTGGTCACTTCCTTGAGAAGATCTGCGGCATCATCCCCGTCACCCAGACGCTGTACAGCGACTACAACCTTATCATCTCCGCCGTCATCCTTGTCGGCATGCCCATCCTCTTCATGCTCATGAACCCCAAGAAAGGCGAGGATGAGATCATCGAGCTCGATCCCAAGGTCGTCGCCGAGATGATGAAGGATGCCGAGGAAGAGAAGATTGAGGATCCCACGCCTGCGCAGCGCGTCGACAACAGCGTCATCCTTACCGCTCTGCTTGCCATCGCCATGGGCTGGTATCTGTGGGACTTCTTCTCGAAGGCCACTTCGTTCAACCTGAGCATGAACATCGTCATCATGTGCTTCTTCGTGGTCGGCATCGTCGCTCACAAGACGCTTGCCAACTACGCCAAGGCCATCTCCAACGCGGCCGGCACCTGCGGTGGCATCCTGCTGCAGTTCCCCTTCTACGCGGGCATGATGGGCATGATGCGCAGCTCCGGCCTCGCCGCCTGGCTGTCGAACCTGTTTGCTCAGTTTGCCACGCCTTCCACGCTGCCTCTGTACACCTTCTGGTCGGCTGGTCTGGTCAACATCTTCATTCCTTCCGGCGGCGGTCAGTGGGCTGTTCAGGGTCCCATCATGATCGAAGCTGCTCAGAAGATCGGCGCCGACTTCGGCCGCGTCACTATGGCCCTCTGCTGGGGCGACAGCTGGACGAACATGATCCAGCCGTTCTGGGCTCTGCCTGTGCTTGCAATTTGCGATCTTGACGTTCGCGACATCATGGGCTACTGCTTCATGATCGCGCTGTTCGTCGGCATCGTCTGCTCGCTCGGCTTCCTGTTCCTGTAAGCTCGACCGGTTCACGGTCATCAATAACGAAAAAGCCTCCGTTCACACGGAGGCTTTTTTCAAAATGTGCCTTTCCTCCCGCCGCTGGAGGAAC
>JAGAYQ010000377.1 GCA_017940445.1 Pyramidobacter sp.
GAGCCAGGCCTTCCTTGGGATGCAGTCTTACGGGCTTCAGTCCGGCGCGAGTCAGTGCTTCGAGCGCGGGCAGCCGTTCCCCCTTATAGAACACATCGCCCTCCCCCAGCATGGCCGCGGCGATGTGCGACAGCGGGCACAGGTCGCCCGAGGCGCCTACGGAGCCCTGCTCCGGGACGACGGGCGTGATGCCAAGGTTGATGAAGTTCACCAGCTGAGTCAGCGTCTCCAGCGTGATGCCGGAATGTCCGCAGATCAGGCCGTTGAGACGAAGCAGCATGATCGCCCGTACAGCGTCCTCCGGCAAGGGGGCTCCCACGCCGACGGCATGGCTGCGGATCAGGTTCTCCTGCAGCAGACGCGTGCGCGCTGCATCAACCTTCACGGTGGCCAGGTCGCCAAATCCCGTCGTGACGCCGTAAACGACGCGATTATTCGCCACCCAGTTCTCGATCAGCCCGGAAGCCCGGTTGATCAGCGAAACAGACTCTTCGGAAAGCCGCACGGTCGCGCCGCACCGGGAAACGTTGATCAGCTGTTCGAGAGTCAGACTGTGTCCATTGAGGATAACGGGATTGGCGCTGTTCATGACGATCACTCCTGTTAGCAATTTTTACGGGCCGCCGCGGCCGAAATGTCGCGGCGGCCTCACGTTTATCAAGATGAAGAACTACTTATGATTCGCGTCGCGCTTGGCACAAGCCTCTTGAACGGCAGTGCTCAGACGATCGCTTTCGACGTGATACGGCAGCGTGATGTGGTACTTGCCGGGGTACTTGGCGTTCACTTCGCGGCTGACTTCCTCCGCGTGCCCGCAGCGCCCCCACGCACGGCGGGCCACGCCGCTGAGCACGTCCCACATCATCGCCGAGCGGATGATCTCGTCGGTCTCGGGCCGGCCGTCGAGCAGCAGGCCGAAGCCGCCGTTGATGCACTTGCCGATGCCCACGCCGCCGCCGTTGTGGAGCGTGCACAGAGTCATGCCGCGCGCGGCATTGCCGGCAAACGTGTTTGTCGCCATGTCGGCGCAGATGTTGCTGCCGTCTCGGATGTTGGCCGTCTCGCGGTAAGGGCTGTCGGTGCCCGACACGTCGTGATGGTCACGGCCCAGCATGACGGGGCCGATCTTGCCCTCGCGCACCAGCTTGTTGAACGCCAGTGCGATATTCGTCCTGCCCTCGGCGTCCTGATAAAGGATGCGGCACTGCGTGCCAACAACGAGTTTGTTTTTCTCGGCGTCGCGGATCCACACCCAGTTGTCGTAATCCTGGCCGCGGCGGTTCGGGTCGATGCAGTCCATCGCAGCCTGGTCGGTGATGCGCAGGTCTTCCGGCCGGCCGCTCAGACAGCACCAGCGGAACGGGCCGTAGCCGTAATCAAACAGCACCGGGCCCATGATGTCTTCAACGTAGCTGGGCCAGATAAAGCCGTCATAGGTGTCCTTGCCGTTGCGGGCGATCTCCGTCACGCCGGCATCGAACACGGCGCGCATGAAGCTGTTGCCGTAGTCGAAGAAGTACGATCCGCGCGAAGTCAGCGTTTTGATGGCCGCAAAGTGGCGCTTCAGCCCCGCGTCGACGTGACGGCGGAACTCGGCCGGGGCTTCGTGCAGCATCGCCGTCCTCTGCTCGAACGTGAGGTCGGCCGGGCAGTAACCGCCGTCGTACACAGCGTGGCAGCTCGTCTGATCCGACAGCAGCGGGATGAAGATATTATGTTCGACAGCGTATTCCAGCAGCGTGACGACGTTGCCGTGATAGGCGATCGAGAGCGGACGCTTCTCGTCCATCGCTTTTTTCGCCATCGCGAACGCCGCCGCGCAGTCGTCGGTGACCTCAGTCACCCAGCCCTGATCGTGACGGGTCTTGATGCGCGAGGCATCCACTTCGGCGATGATGCCCACGCCGCCGGCGATCTCGATGGCTTTGGGCTGAGCGCCGCTCATGCCGCCCAGGCCGGACGTGACAAACAGCATCCCAGCCAGGTTGTCGCGCGGTCCGACGCCAAACTTGAGACGCGCCGCGTTGAGAATTGTGTTGAAGGTGCCGTGGACGATGCCCTGCGGCCCGATGTACATCCAGCCGCCGGCCGTCATCTGGCCGTAGTTGCTGACGCCCAGCTGCATGGCGCGGTGCCAGTCGTTCTGGTTGTCGAACATGCCGACGAGCAGACCGTTGGTCAGGATCACGCGCGGCGCTCCCGGATGCGAGGCGAACAGCCCCACGGGATGACCGCTTTCAAGCACCAGCGTGGTGTCGTCGGTCAGCTCGCGCAGATACTTCTGGATCAGCTGGTACTGGAGCCAGTTCTGGCACACCTGCCCCGTCTCGCCGTAAGTGACGAGTTCGTAGGGATAGAGCGCCGTCTCGAAGTCCAGATTGTTGTCCATCATCACCTGAAAAGCCTTGCCGGCCAGGCACTTACCCTGATACGTTTCGATCGGGCGCCCCCAGATGCGGCCGGCGGGACGGAAGCGATAGGCGTAGATGCGGCCGCGCGTGCGCAGCTCTTCCATGAACTCGGGGATCAGCGTCTCGTGATACTCCTGGGGCACATAGCGCAGGGCGTTGCGCAGCGCCAGTTCCGTCTCGCTCTGCGAAAGCGTCCAGCCGCGGTCAGGCGCGCGGCGGATGCCGGGGACGAATTCGGGATACTCGGGCAGCGGTCCTTCCAGCTTGATCGTCATCGCACCGGCGTTGAGCAGATTTTCGTTCATCTTGGACATCTCCTTTGGGGTCAAAAAGTCACGCGTAAAATTCGCGCGCGAAATTCATAAATAGTCTCGTGAAGCATGTTATTGCAGGCAATCACGCGACGCAGACGCCTTTTTTATAGACCTCCGCCACCGGATTGGCACCGGCGTGATACGCCAGCGCGGCGGGACTTTCACCGTCGAGCAGGAGAAAATCCGCCTGCTTGCCGGCTTCGAGGCTGCCGACTGTGTCAGCCATGCCGACCGACCAGGCCGCGTTCATCGTACAGGCTGTCAGTGCCTCGTTCACCGTCAGGCCCATGTTCATCACCGCCAGCCCGAAGACGAACGGCATCGACTCGCAGAAGCACGAGCCGGGGTTGCAGTCCGTCGCCAGCGCCACGGGCACGCCCAGGTCGATCATGCGACGGGCATCGGCATACGGCTTGCGCAAGCTGTAGGCCGTGGCCGGCAGCACGTTGGCGATCACGCCGGCGCGGGCCATCTTTGCCAGATTGTCAGGATGAGCCGCCAGCAGATGCTCCGCCGACAGCACGCCCAGCTCGGCCGCCAGAGCCGCGCCGCCTGTGTCGTCCACCTCGTCGGCGTGGATGCGCAGAGCAAAGCCCAGCTCGCGCGCCTTTTTCAGGATGCGGCGGCTCTGTTCGACCGTGAACACGCCTGTCTCGCAGAACACGTCGCAGGCACGGGCGATGCCCTGCTCTTTTACCGCCGGGAGCATCTCGTCCACGATCAGATCGACATAGCCGTCTGGGCTGTTTTTATACGGCGGCGGCACCGCGTGCGCACC